>NZ_AFOC01000049.1:0-26478 GCF_000224455.1 endosymbiont of Riftia pachyptila (vent Ph05) | reverse complement strand
TTTCGCTAGGATTAATTCCCATGGAGACGGGGAGCCCAGAATTCACCAAGCACCGGGAGATCCACTTCGTCGAGTTGCACCCGGACCCCCAGCAGGCGCAAACTGCCGCACTGCTGCTGGCTGACGTAGAAGGCATCGACCGCGTCGAGCCGGTCGCGCCATCCCACCTCCGCATCAGCTACAACTTGCTGGAAGTCTCGCTGGAGCAGATCGAGATTGGGCTCACCGAAGTCGGCCTGCACCTCGACAATCGCCTCTATTTCCGCCTCAAACGGGCCCTCTACTACTACACGGAAGAGACCCAGCGCAGCAATATGGGCTGCTCGCGCAGCGACTCCAAATGCACCCGTCGCATCTTCGCTGAGCGCTACCAACGCCAGGACCACAGCTGCCGCGACCATCGCCCGGAACACTGGCGTCGTTACCTCTAACCTCCCATCCAAATCACCTGATGCATTCTCCTCACCTTTTATTTAAGGTGGCGCTTCCATGCAAACAAAGAACACGATTCGATGAATGACGATCAGTTGCTGCGCTATAGCCGCCAGATCATGCTGCCGAGCATCGGTATTGAGGGGCAGCAGCGGCTACTCGAAAGCCGGGTGTTACTGGTCGGGCTTGGCGGACTGGGCTCGCCGGTTGCTTTGTATCTGGCAGCCGCCGGCGTCGGCCAGCTGGTGCTGAGCGACTTCGACAAGGTCGATCTCAGCAATCTGCAACGCCAGATCGCCCACACCACCGACGCCATCGGTGAGCTCAAGGTGGAGTCGGCCCGCCGCGCGCTGCTGGCTCTGAACCCTGAAATTCAGATCGAAACCATCGACCGGATATTGCAGGAGCAGGAGCTGGAGCTGGAGGTGCAAAAGGCCGATCTGGTGATCGACGCCAGCGACAATTTCGCCACCCGCTTCGCCATCAACAGCGCCTGCCAATACCACGCCACACCGCTTGTGTCAGGTGCAGCGATCCGCATGGAGGGCCAGGTCAGCGCCTTCTCCGGCCAGCCGGGCGGCCCCTGCTACCGCTGCCTCTATCCAGAGGAGGGCCAGGTCGCCGACACCTGCTCAGAGAACGGCGTACTGGCACCGCTGGTCGGGATCATCGGCAGCATTCAGGCTACCGAAGCGATCAAGATCCTGACCGGGGCGGGCACGCCACTGTTTGGCCAACTGTTGATCCTCGATGCACTGCACATGCAGTGGCGTAGCCTCAAGCTCAAGCCCGACCCACGCTGTCCTATCTGTAGCGACGACCACCACTAAATGGCGAGCCGCCGCGTTAAAGCCATCCGCCGCCCCGACTGGGATCTCGCACTGCCGGGATTGAGCCTGCTGACCGCCTTCATCACCTTACTGCCAGGACAGACCCAGCAATGGCTCCGCTACGAACGCAGCCTGATCGAATCCGGCGAGCTCTGGCGGCTGCTGACAGCCCACCTGACCCACCTCAACTGGTCGCACCTGCTGCTCAATCTGCTGACACTCTGGCTGATTCGTCTGCTGTTTCCCCGTAGCCCAACACTGCAACCGATCAGTTTTCTCTGGCTCGCGCTGGCCACCTCATGCGGGCTATTTGTTCTCAATCCCGACCTTCAATGGTACCTAGGGCTCTCGGGAGTGCTGCATGGCTATCTGGCCTGGGTGGCACTCCATCTACTTCGCCATGCCCAGTCAGGAGGCGGGTTGCTGGCCGCCCTGTTGCTGGGCAAGCTGGGTTGGGAGCAGCTGCTTGGACCGATGCCAGGCAGTGAGGCGATGATCTCAGCGAACGTCGTGGTCGACGCACACCTTTACGGCAGCATTGCCGGCGCCTTACTATGGGCGGCACAACCTAAAACTATTGAATGACTCTGAGGTAGCCGGGTGATTCGGACGATACTGCTCTTCCTGTTAACGTTTCTGATCCTTCATGGCTGCCAAGAGGGGGAGCAGATCGACCTCTCAAACCTCCCCGCTGAAGAGCAACAGGCGCTCACCGCTTTGGCATGGCTGAAAGGAGCCGATGCAGAGCGCGACGCACAACAGGCATTTGCCCGGGGTGACTTGCGGCTGCTCGCCATGGCGACCCGAGGAGCCAGCATGCCAGGCATTCCCACTGAGCTGGCATCAAAGGCAAAGTCTGTCTGCGGCATACGATATCTGGAAGGTTCCACCGATGCGGTGGTGAGCGATATGCATCTGAAACTACTGCAAAAGGCAGAAAAGTATGCTGCAACCTACAACGGAATCATGCTCCAGCACTGCATGAAGTAGGCTGCCGCAGCCAGCCGGCCAACCCCCAGCTGCCTGCCAGCAACAACATCAGCGGCATCCAGAAGAGCCCCCCTCCACCCCCTTCGCTTCGACCCGCCTCAGCGCCAGCACCAAGTGCGTCAGACGCATCGCTAAACTGCGCCCCATGCTCCAGCGTCGTGCCATCTGTGGCCTTGCAACGGCTCGCCACCGGCACACCATTACCCTGCACCTCAATCGAGAGACCCTCGGAGAGGGTAAAAAAGATATTGTCACTACAGGCGAGGCGCACCCTTGCACGATCGATCTGCAGGTCCGGCAGGGTCACCATGGCGCTGCCAGCAGCATTGGCAAAGCTCCCCAGAATCAGCTCCGGTAGATCTGTGCCATCGCAGTAGCTGGCATAGTCGCTACTGAGTGATAACAGCTCCACCGTCATATTGCCGCAGATCGCCGTAGTGTTAGTCGACCATTCCAGGCTGTATGTGCCGCCCCCCATCAACGATGCCCCCGACACCAGCTCACCACCGGTAATCTCCAGCGGCCCAGACGCGTTATCCACACTGATCCGCACATCATCCGCGGCAACCCCGGAATTGCCATCACGCACCGTCAGGCGAAAGTTCATCACACGAGCACTGGCTGGCAGGGTTTCACCCTTGGCGCTGGTCGAGTCGTTTTCATCCAGCCCCAACAGCAGCTGACTGATGCGGGGGAAGATGCGCTCACCACTGCTCTTGGGCAGAAATGAACGAAACAGGGGATTGTTACCACTGACCGGATCTGCACCGAGATCGCTACCCAAGGTCTCCGGAGAGGTCACCGCCCCTCGATCAAGCCCATCCCATTGAAAGGAGAGTTCATCACCATCCGTATCGTTTGCCGCCCCCAGCAGCCTGAAGGGGGTCTGTCTGGGGATGATGTAATCAGCTCCCGCATCGACGCTGGGCGGCGTGTTGCCGGTGGCAACCAGTGTGCCGCAGCTACCGCCGGATGCCACATAATCATTCACCTGCTGGATGCTCCAAGCGTGAAAGGTCGCATCGGTGTTGTATTGCAGATTCTCCGCGCCACAGATGCCCGCATAGGCCATGATGGTGGTGCCGCTCCAGGCTCTACCGCACTGCCCGCCACCCGCTGGGCACTAATGCAGGCCCCATCTGAGCCATTAAAGGTGTGATCGGCGGCAAACTGATGCCCGATCTCATGAGCAACAAAGTCGATAAAAAAGGACTCACCGCTTGGATTCCGCCTGCCACTCACCCCCTTCGCCTTCTGATGGGGCGAACAAGCGCTCGGCACCACCGCGATACCGCCCCCATAGGTACTGAAGACATGCCCGATATCATAGTTGTCGCTGCCGATCACCCGGTCCAGATTAGCCTGATTCTGGCCCAGCATGTCGAAGGCGCTGCTGTTGTCGTAGGGATCCTGGCAGAA
This sequence comes from endosymbiont of Riftia pachyptila (vent Ph05), assembly GCF_000224455.1. NCBI lineage: Bacteria > Pseudomonadati > Pseudomonadota > Gammaproteobacteria > endosymbiont of Riftia pachyptila. Next base: position 22,807 of record NZ_AFOC01000049.1, on the reverse strand, counting down.
TCGGTATAGATGATGCGGTCGTTATCTGCCACCAGCTGGAACTGGATCGCTAGATCCCGCCCATAGATCTGGTTGACCCGGTTGATCGCCGTGACGATCGCTGATAGCGCCGCCTCAACAGTGCCACCCATCGCCTGGGTATACTCTCCGGTAGCCGCTACTGCCAAACGATAGAGACGCCGTCCCTCGCCACTGCGTAGCGCCAGGCCATCGAGCGCTGCGGAGTGACCTGCCGGGTCATCCTGATAATGCACCTCATGCACAGCACAGAGCGACCGCTCATCGGCCTCACCACCCCGCCCCGCCAACAGCAGATCCCGCTTGTAGTAAGCTCGGTAGCCGCCACTGATATCAGGGTCGATAAACAGAGTACCAGCCGTCATGTTGATCATGGCGTGAAAACCATCCGGGGTCAGATCGAGCCGGCCCGTCGCCGCTGGATCATCCAACCCCGTGACGGAGAAAGTGCGAATGTCGGGATAACGTCGCGCCAGCTCCGGCGCCATAACTGGCGACTCCATGACGCTAAAACGACTGCTGCGGCCATCGGGCAGGGGCAGTGACAACTCCACCCCCTGGCGAGCAAGGAGCTCTTGCGGCGCCGCAGCGAGACGCTGTTGCAGGGCAGCATGGTCAGCTTGAAGGCGACGATAGTAGAGCACCTCATCTACTGTCCGTCGGCCTGCCAAGTCTTCTCTCGGCAGATCCTCCCAAACCGACCCAACAGAGGCCCATGAAACCGGTGTGCTCATCAGCAGCACCGCCCCAACCACAACCCTGAGTCCCAGCCACATATTGTGCTCTCCACCACGGCTGACAGAAACCGACCCAATGGCCTGTTGCGGCCGCGCCCGGCAGAGAGGTGTTTATCTATCTCAAAGGGGCCTGGATCCTGATCGAGTCAGTAGTGATTTGCTGAAAGCCGGGCGACCAAGAGTGACCACTTCTTGACTATCAGCAAATAACCGACTCGCACAGCTAGTATCGGTTACAGGCCCGAGAGCTTTAGAGCCCAGAAGAATTCTGAAAGAGAGCCCGTGCCTGGCCGATTAATACCAAGCGCAGGAACTGAAGAGAGAATGAAGAGAACATCGGACAAGTTCACGGCGCTGCCCGCCTCAGGGAGCGCACAGGCAAAGCTCGGCACTCCCCCAGGCAACAAGCCATTTATTAGGAACCGAAGCGCAGCGGCAGGCACCGCCTCGAGGTACGCGACAAGCCGATCAGAGAGAACAGCAGGGGCAGCCAGAGCAGTGAGCCACCGCCACCGCTATCACTATCGCTACTACTACCACCACTACCCAGACTGGTACCGGCATCATTGAACACCGTGCCGTGCTCCAAGCTACCGCCATCAATCGCTTTGCAGTTGGTCGCCACGGCAGCACCAAGGCTACTCTCTACTGAAATATCGCTATCGGAGAGATCGAAGAAGATGTTGTCGCTGCAGTAGAGCCGGACCCGGGCGCGAGCGATATTACGTTGCGGCAGCGTCACCGTGGCGTTGCCAATACTGTTGAGAAAGCCACTGCCCAGATCAAGATCGACATCGTCACTGGCATCACAATAACTGGAGCCGTCAGCACTCAGGGCCAGCAGTTCAACGCTCAGCGCACTACAGATGCTAGTGGTATTGGTCGTCCAGGTCAGGGTGCGATCAACACCCCCCTGGCTCGTAACCGTCGTGACCAGAGTCCCGCCGGTGATGGCAAAGGGTCCAGAGCTGCTATCAACCACAATCGACACGTCATCCTCATCCACCCCGGAATTGCCATCCCGCACGGTCAGACGAAAGTTCAGCGTACGGTTTGTGCTGGGCAGGGTCTCGCCCTTGTCGGCACTGTGATTGTTCGTCAAGCCGACCAGCAATTCACTCACCCGCGGAAAGTCCCGCATTCCGCCACTCTTCGGCAGGAACGAACGGAACAGCGGATTGGAGCCCAGATCCGTGCCCAGCGTGGATGCATCCGTTGAAGCCCCCACATCCAGTTCATCCCACTGATAGGAGAGGCTGTCGCCATCCACATCGGTCGCCGTGCCAGTCAGTCGAAACGGGGTCTGACGTGGCACCGTGTAATTGCTGCCTGCCGCCGCCACCGGCGCAGTATTGCCAGTGGAGACCTGACTGCCACACGTTTGCGAATCCGCATATACAGCGATCTGCTCGATACTGCGTGCATGAAAGGTGGCATCACTATTTTGCTGGATATTCTCCCCACTGCAGATACCGGCGTAGGCCATGATGCTAGTGCCGCTACCTGGTTCCACCGCATTTAGTGGGCTACGCCCTCCTGAACAGTTGCTGCCGGTTGTACCGTTAAAAGTATGGGCGGCATTGAACTGATGCCCGATTTCATGAGCAACAAAATCGATCCAGAAAGTATCTCCATTTGGCACTAAAGAACCGGTCGCGCCTTGCGCTTTAATACCACCTGCACAGGAGGAACCGACACGTGCGATGCCACCACTCCCCGTGCCGAAAACATGGCCGATATCGTAGTTGGCACTACCGATGACGCTGTCGAGGTTGGCCTGGTTCTCCGACAACATGGTCGCAACATCAGTATTCGTATAGGGGTCGGTAGCACCATCGATATAGATGAGGCTGTCATTATTGGCCACCAGCTCGAACTGGATCGCCAGATCCCGCCCATAGATCTGATTAACCCGATTGATAGCCGTAACGATGGCGTCCAAGGCCTGGGCATTAGTGCCACCGTGAAACTGCGTGTACTCACCAGTCGCTGCCACCGCCAACCGGTAGACCCGCCGCTGCCCGGTGAGGGTGATGAGCCGCTGCGCCAAGGCAGAGGCCTCCGCCACACGCTGCTCCCAGTCCTGCTCCACCTCCTGCAGCACGCAGTAGGGGCGTGATGACAGCTCGCCACGCGCCGCCAACACATAGTCACGCTTGAAGTAGGAGCGATAGCCACCCGATCATCGGGGTCAATAAAGATCACGCCGGCGGGTGTATCGAGCATGGCGTGGAAGCCCTGCGGGGTCAGATCGAGCCGACCTGTCGCAGTTGGCTGATCGATACCGCGAACCAAATAGGTGCGGATCTCGGGGTAGCGCCGAGCCAGCTCCGGCGCCATTATCGGCGACTCTTCAACGCTAAACCGGGCAAACGAGCCGTCAGGCAGGGGCAGCTGCAGGGGCGCTCCTTCGCTGGCAGTGAACTCCAGCGGCGCTGTCGCCAACAGGGACTCCAGAGCAGGGCGATCGGCCTGTAGGGAACGATATTGGAAGGCGGGCACCGCAGCGCTCCGCGCGGCAACATCCGGCAGGCGCTCACTCCAGATGCCGCCGGCCGACACGCCACCCAGCGGCAACCCCAGCAGCAACAGCCAAACCACAAACCGAGACCCAAAACCCATGCCACTGCCTCCTACGTGAGCCAGCCTGCCGACCAGCCATAAACTATACAAAAGCCGGCAGTGGCTCCTCTCCACGCAGGCGGCCCGCGGAATCGCTGGCAAGCCTCAAACCGACGTTTCAGGGAGCGAGCTTTTTCCGCAGCAGTTGTTGACCTGTCCCGGATTAGCCTTGCCCTGGGTGAGCTTCATCACCTGGCCGACAAAAAACCCGAGCAGCTTCTCCTTACCTGCCCGGAACTGTTCCACCTGCTTGGGATTGCTGCCGATGATCTCATCGATAATCGACTCGATGGCAGCTGTATCGGTAATCTGCTTCAGGCCTTTAGCCTCGATGATCGCATCAGCATCTCCCTCACCGTCCCAGATCGCTTCAAACACCTGCTTGGCGATCTTGCCGGAGATGGTGCTGTCCGCGATACGCGCCAGCAGCCCACCGAGCTGCTGCGGCGACACCGGCGACGCTTCGATCCCCAGCCCCGCCTTGTTGAGTGCCCCGGCCAGCTCCATGGTGACCCAGTTGGCCGCCATCTTCGGCTCGGCGCCGGCGGCGGCCACCGCCTCGAAGTAGTCCGCCAGCGGCCGGCTCGCGGTCAACCCGCCCGCATCCTGATCACTCAGGCCATACTCCTGCTCGAAGCGCTGTCGCTTGGCATCGGGCAACTCGGGCAGCTCTGCTCGGATCGTCTCTAGCAACTCTTCTTCCACCTCCACCGGTAGCAGATCCGGATCGGGGAAGTAGCGGTAGTCGTTGGCCTCCTCCTTGCTGCGCATGGAGCGAGTCTCGTCCCGATCAGCATCGTAGAGCCGGGTCTCTTGTACCACCTTGCCGCCACTCTCGACCAGATCGATCTGCCGCTCCAGCTCGAATTTGAGGGCCCGTTCAAGAAAACGGAAGGAGTTGATGTTCTTCAGTTCGGTGCGGGTACCAAACGCCTCCTGACCCTTGGGGCGGATCGAGAGATTGGCATCGACGCGGAACGAGCCCTCCTGCATATTGCCGTCACAGATCCCCAAATAGACCACCAGCTGATGGATCTTGCGCGCATAGGCCACCGCCTCTTTGATCGAGCGCATGTCGGGCTCGGAGACGATCTCCAGCAGCGGCGTCNGGCACGGTTCAGGTCGATCCCGCTCATACCGTGGAAATCCTCGTGCAGCGACTTGCCGGCATCCTCCTCCAGATGGGCGCGAGTGATGCCGATCACCTTCTGCTCGCCATCGGCCAGTTCGATGGTGATCGAGCCCTTGCCGACGATCGGCAGCTCAAACTGGCTGATCTGATAGCCCTTCGGCAGATCGGGATAGAAGTAGTTCTTGCGCGCGAACACCGAACGCCGACCGATCTCCGCGCCTACCGCCAGGCCGAACTTCAGCGCCATACTCACCGCTTGCTGGTTGAGCACCGGCAGCACGCCGGGGAAGCCCAGGTCCACATTGCATGCCTGGGTATTGGGTTCCGCGCCGTAAGCGGTGGAAGCCCCGGAGAAGATCTTCGATCGAGTGGCGAGCTGGGTATGGACCTCCAGCCCGATGACAGTTTCCCACTGCATGGTCTTTTCTCTTAGGTTAAGGGAATCAGAAACCTGACGGCACCTGCGTGTGCCAGTCGGTCGCCTGCTGGAACTTATGAGCCACATTCAGCAGTCGCGCCTCGGCAAAGTAGTCGCCGATAATCTGCAGCCCCACCGGCAGACCCGCCACCGGCGCCACCGGGATCGAGATCCCAGGCAGACCCGCCATATTGGCAGCGATGGTGTAGATGTCGTTGAGATACATAGTGACCGGGTCATCCGCCTTCTCACCGAGACCAAAGGCGGTGCTCGGCGAGGTCGGCCCCATGATCACGTCGACCTGTTCGAAGGCGCGCTTGAAGTCATCAGAGATCAGATGACGGATCTTCTGTGCCTTCAGATAGAAGGCGTCGTAGTAACCGGCGGAGAGCACATAGGCGCCGATCATGATGCGCCGCTTCACCTCGGCACCAAAGCCCTCGCCGCGGGAGCGCTTGTAAAGATCCTCCAGATCCTTTGGCTCATCGCAACGATAGCCATAACGCACGCCGTCGAAGCGGGAGAGGTTGGAGGAACACTCAGCCGGCGCCACCACGTAGTAGGTGGGGACCGCCAGACCGGTATTCGGCAGACTGATCTCCACCAGCTCGGCGCCGAGCTTTTTGTACTCGGCAATCGCCGCCTCGACCGATTCGGCCACGGCACTGTCGAGACCTTCACCGAAATACTCCTTCGGCAGACCGATTTTCAGTCCCTCCAGGGAGTCGTTGAGGCTCGCTGAGTAGTCGGGCACCGGCGCCTCAGCGCTAGTGGAATCCTTTGGGTCGAAGCCGGCCATCGCCTGCAGCAACAGCGCCGCATCCTCGGCGGAGCGGGCCATGGGTCCGCCCTGATCGAGACTTGAGGCGAAGGCGATCATGCCGTAGCGCGAGACCCGCCCGTAGGTCGGCTTGAGGCCGGTGATGCCGCAGAGTGCGGCGGGCTGGCGAATCGAGCCGCCAGTATCGGTGCCGGTGGCAGCAGCAGCCAGACGCGCCGCCACCGCCGCCGCAGAACCGCCGGAGGAGCCACCTGGCACCCGCGACTTGTCCCAAGGGTTGCGCACTGGGCCATACCAGCTGGTCTCGTTAGAGGAGCCCATGGCAAACTCATCCATGTTGGCCTTGCCTAGGGAGACCACGCCAGCCGCCTTCAGCTTGCTCACCACCGTTGCGTCGTAAGGGGAGATGAAGCTGTCGAGCATGCGCGAGCCACAGCTGGTCTTCACCCCTTCGGTACAGAAGATATCCTTGTGGATAATCGGAATGCCGGTGAGCGACCCCGCCTCGCCAGCGGCGATCTGCTTGTCGGCCGCCTCTGCCGCAGCCAGCGCCTGCTCGGCGGTGGTGCTGATAAGGCTATTAAGCTCCCCATCAAGGGCTTCGATGCGCTGCAGAAAGTGACGGGCCAGCTCCACGCTGGAGCACTCGCCCGCACGTAGGGCCGCGCCCAGTTCGACGATACTTTTGTTATGCATTGTGCAGGAAATTCTCTTGATTAACGCCGGCTATCCGACGATTACTCGATCACCTTGGGAACCAGATAGAGCCCACCATCGACCTTCGGCGCGATCGATTGAAAGACCTCGCGGCGATTGCTCTCAGTCACCTCATCAGCACGCAGCCGTTGCGACATATGCAGCGGGTGGGCCATCGGCGTAACCCCCTCAGTATCCTGCGCATCCATCTGCGCCACCAGATCGAGGATGTTACTCAATTCCTGCGCAAAGCCATCCAGCTGCTCCTGTTCAACAGAGAGCCGAGCAAGATGCGCGATCTTCTCGATATCAGAATGATCCAAAGACATCCGTAATGATCCCTTGAGATTGAAAACCGGGAAAACTTATCACAATTGGCCTTATCCATACATGGGGCTGAAACTTTGCACCAACACCACCCACCCCCCTGAACCGGCGCAGATCCCAGAAAAAAACTCCGTCAGGATTGATACGACCCAGCCGTCCGAGCGACTCATCTTTAACGCTGAATGAGACCAGTTTTGCCACTTTAGGAAGGGAAGCAAGGCAAGCTGCAACCTGTGTCACAAAACTTTCCGCACCCCATTTGCCGGAAAAGTGAGGCGATTGATAATCCCGACAAAGCAGGAAGCCACACAGGACCATAAGAGCTTCCCGATGTAAACCAGCAGAGGCCACTTCACTTCAGATGAGAGACCCGACCGGCAACACCCTCAGCACAGCAGTACTCAAGCTGCTTAGACCGGTGGTGCACCTGTTGCTGCGCAATAACATGTCTTACGGTGAGTTCGCCGACTTGGCAAAGTGGATTTATATAGACGTGGCTGCAAAAGAGTTCACCATCCCCGGCCGAAAACAGACCATCTCGCGCATCTCGGTGATTACCGGGCTGACCCGCAAAGAGGTCGCCCGACTACAGAAGCTCCAACACCCCGGCAGTGAACTCATCTCCCAGCGCCACAACCGAGCCGCCCGGGTAATCGCCGGCTGGCGCCGGAACCCGCGATTTCAGGACAGCAACGGCAACCCAGCAACCCTCTATTTCGAGTCTGGCAGCGGCAGTTTCAGCGACCTGGTGCGCGAGCACAGCGGCGACATCCCTCCACGCGCGATCCTTGACGAACTGCTGCGCATCGGCTCAGTTGAACAGAACGCCGAGGGTCAGGTACGCCTGGCCTCCACCGCATTTGCGCCGAATGATGACGAGATCGACGAGCTGCGCAGCCTCGGCAATGATGTACAGCTACTCGTCTCCACCATTGACCAGAGGCTCCGCAAGGAGGGCTCTCCGCCCCTATTTCAACGCAAGGTCGCCTACGACAACCTGCCCCAAGAGGCACTGCCCGCCTTCCGCCAGTTCAGCGCGAGAAAGGCCCAAGCACTGCTCAAGGAGTTCGACCTGCATCTGGCGCAAAATGGCCGCCACGCCGGTCAGCAAAGCAACGGCGACCGGCACATGCAGGCCGGCATCGGAATCTTTTATTTCGAACAGAACACGGAAGAGGGCATCTGAAGCACCCTCAACCCGCCACCAACAATCCACACTAGATCACTGTCGCTCCGCCGGCCGCAGAATCAGCGAAAGCAACAGCTGGCAAGCGATCAGGTAATATCCTCCGGCTGCTCCGAGGGCGGCGTCTCGTGGGACATCTCTGCGTAGCAGTCGCTACCACAAAAATAGAAGATGTAGTCATCCGCTTCAGCTACACCCATTTCAGAACGGGGAATCTCCCGCATACAGGTGTCGTGATCAAGCTTCTTCACCTGGCTAGGCTTAGACATCGTCATAACCACCTCCTGCATCAGTACAAGAACCCAATACCCGAGCTTTTTACTCGGCTTTCTAATCAAGTATAGCTACTCACATAAAAAAGCAAATAAGGTATATAAAGTCGCTTTCACCACACCACCGCCTTGCCCAAGCCTCCAACGGTTGCTAGATTAAGGCCGATTACGGAAACCTCATCGTGGCCCGGAATAGCCCCAGCTTGGACTAGAGCTCCAGCGATTCGCATAAGGCCATGTCAATACACTGATATTACGAAGAAATTTTATGCTGTTCCGACGCATCCGCGGCCTCTTCTCCAACGATCTCTCCATCGACCTTGGCACCGCCAACACGCTGATCTACGCCCGTGGCCAGGGCATCGTGCTGAATGAGCCTTCGGTGGTGGCAATCCGCCAGGACCGCGGCCCAGGCGGTGCAAAGTCCGTGGTCGCGGTAGGTGAAGAGGCAAAAAAGATGCTCGGCCGCACCCCGGCCAACATCACCGCCATCCGCCCCATGAAAGAGGGCGTGATCGCCGACTTCACGGTCACCGAAAAAATGCTGCAGTACTTCATCCACAAGGTGCATGAGACCCGCATCCTGCGGCCCAGCCCACGGGTGCTGGTATGCGTGCCCTGTGGCTCTACCCAAGTGGAGCGGCGTGCGATCAAGGAGTCCGCTGCCGGCGCCGGCGCCCGCGAGGTCTACCTGATCGAAGAGCCGATGTCGGCCGCCATTGGCGCCGGCCTGCCGGTGGACGAAGCGCGCGGCTCAATGGTGCTGGATATCGGCGGCGGCACCTCCGAGGTGGCGATCATCTCGCTCAACGGTATCGTCTACTCCAACTCGGTACGGGTCGGCGGCGACCGCTTCGACGAAGCGATCATCAGCTATGTCCGCCGTAACTACGGCACCCTGATCGGTGATGCCACCGCCGAACGGATAAAACACGAGATCGGCTCCGCCTACCCCGGCAACGAGGTGAAGGAGATCGAGGTCAAGGGTCGCAACCTGGCTGAGGGCATCCCGCGCAGCTTCACCCTCAACAGCAACGAGATCCTCGAGGCGCTACAGGAGCCGCTCTCCGGCATCGTCGGCGCAGTCAGGACCGCCCTTGAACAGACTCCGCCGGAGCTGGGCGCAGATGTCGCCGAGCGCGGCATCGTACTCACCGGCGGTGGCGCGCTGCTAAAGGATCTGGATCGACTGATCCAGGAGGAGACCGGCCTGCCGGTGATCGTCGCCGAAGACCCCCTGACCTGCGTCGCCCGCGGTGGCGGCCGTGCGCTGGAGTTGATCGACGAACGCGGCGGAGACATCTTCTCCGTGGAATAGCAGCCTGATGCGGCCGCCAGCGGCCGCTCGCTCTTTTGCCGCATCCGAGAGGTTCGCCAACCATTAAACCGATCTTCACACAGGGCCCCTCCCTCAACACGCGGCTGTTCTCGGCCGTGCTGCTGTCGATCGTATTGATGGTGCTAGACCATCGCGAGAAGCACCTCGACGAACTGCGCTCAGCCCTCTCGGTCCTGATCTACCCAATCCAATATATCGCCTCCCTCCCAACTCAGCTGGCCCGCCAGGGAGCGGAGAGCCTGGCCGATCGCGATCAGCTCAACCAGGATCGCCAGCGGCTCGCCAAGCAGAACCTGGAGCTGCGCGCCCGGCTGCAGAAGTTTGAGGCCCTTGAGGCGGAAAACATGCGTCTGCGCGGCCTGCTCGACTCATCCTTCAAAGTCGGTGACCGGGTGTTGATCTCCGAACTGCTGGCGGTGGAGCAGGATCCGTTCCGCCAACTGGTGGTGATCGACAAGGGCTCCACATCCGGCGCCTTCAAGGGCCAACCGGTGCTCGACGCCAACGCCGTCGCCGGCCAGATCACACTGGTCACCCCCTACACCTCGACAGTGCTGCTGATCACCGATGCCAGCCACGCATTACCAGTACAGGTCAACCGTAACGGCCTGCGCACTATCGCCATGGGCACCGGCCTGATCAACCAACTGCAACTGCCACATCTGCCAAACAACGCCGACATCAAGCCCGGCGACCTGCTAGTCACCTCCGGGCTTGCTGGACGCTTCCCGCCGGGCTACCCGGTGGCGGAGGTCACCAGCGTGGTGCGCGAGCCTGGCAAGCCTTTCGCCTCAGTTACCGCCCGCCCTACTGCTGACCTAGACCGCATCCGCGAGGTACTGCTGGTATGGACACTGACACCAAAGACGCTGCAGGAACAGCCGTCAGCAGATGAGGTAACCCAATGAACGCGAACGTCCAGGGACGCCTCTACATCGCCCACCTGACCCTGGCATTCGGCTTTGTGCTGGCGGTAATGCCTATGCCTGACTGGGCCAGCAACTTCCGCCCCCAGTGGGTTACTTTGATCCTGATCTACTGGTGTATGGCTCTGCCGGAGCGGGTCAACGTCGGCACCGGCTGGCTCGCCGGTCTGCTGCTCGATGTGCTGAGCGGATCGCTGCTCGGTCAACACGCCTTGGCGCTGGCGGTGGTCAGTTTTCTTACCCTCAATATCTATCAACGGGTGCGGGTACTGCCATTGCGCCAACAGATGTTCACCATCATGATTCTGCTGCTGGTGGAGAAGCTACTGGCGCTCTGGGCCACCGCCGCCGCCGGATACCCCGCCCCGACACTCTGGTATTGGGCCGCGCCCCTGGTGGGCATGCTATTGTGGCCCTGGATCTACATCATCTTACGGGACGTCCGCCGACGTTTTCACGTCAGCTAAGGGGCCGCTGAATGAACCTGGGCGAGCTGAATTGTGAGATCAAATGTTCCGATGTAAGGCGGAAACCGCAGGTAATAGCTAGTCTATTACCAGGATTTTCAACGCAGCGGCGGGAGATTTGGACCACCAGGCAGCCGTCAATGATTCGCTCAGAGACTCCTTGAGGAACGGCGATGCCTCAGTACTCGATCAAAGATCATCTCTACGAGAGCCAGCTCTTCATCAACCGCAGTATCGCCGCGGCAATCATCGTCACCCTGATGCTGCTGCTTCTCGGGGTACGCATGGTCTATCTGCAAGTGGTCAGCCACGAACACTACACCACCCTGTCGAAGGATAACCGCGTCAAGCTGCAGCCGCTGCCGCCGACACGCGGCCTGATCTACGACCGCAATGGCGTCATCCTGGCGCAGAATCTGCCTGCCTACAGCCTGGAAATCACCCCTGAAAAGGTGGAATCGCTTGAGCAGACCATCGAACAACTGGCGCTGATCCTGCCGATCAGCGAGGAGGACCGCCGCCGCTTTAAGAAGCTGCGCCGGCAACGACGTCCGCTTCGACAGTATCCCGATCCGAGTACGCCTGAACGATGAGGAGGTGGCCCGATTTGCAGTCAACCAGCACCTCTTCCCAGGCGTCGACGTCAAGGCAAAGCTGCTACGCGACTACCCCCTGGGAGAGCACACCGCCCACCTGCTGGGTTATGTCGGACGCATCAATCAGCAGGAGCTACAGCTGATCGACACCTCCAACTACAGCGGCACCAGCCATATCGGCAAGAACGGCGTGGAGAAGACCTACGAGTCACTGCTGCACGGCAAGGTCGGCCTGCAGCAGGTGGAGGTCAACGCCAAGGGGCGTACCCTACGGGTACTGCAGGAGCAGCCGCCAATCCCCGGCCAGGATCTACAGCTATCTATCGATATCCAGTTGCAACAGACCGCGCTCAAGGCACTCGGCGAGTTCAACGGCGCTGTAGCCGCAATCGAGATCGAGACCGGCGGGGTGCTGGCGCTGGTCAGCAAACCGGGCTATGACCCCAACCTGTTCGTTGAAGGCATCAGCAGCAAAGCCTACCGAGCGCTACAGAAATCCCCCGACAAACCACTCTTCAACCGCGCCATCCGCGGCCAGTATCCGCCCGGCTCCACGGTAAAACCCTTCATCGGCCTAGCCGGGCTGGAGAGCGGCGTGGTCCATTTCAGGCAGAAGAACTACTGCCCGGGCTACTATCAACTCCCCGGCAAGGAACACAAATATCGTGACTGGAAAAAGACCGGCCACGGTGTGACCGACATGCATAAGGCGATCGTGCAGTCTTGTGATGTCTACTACTATGAACTGGCCCGCACACTGGGCATCGACCGGCTGCACGGCTTCCTCTCCAACTTCGGCTTCGGCAGCAAAAGCGGTATCGACCTGACCGGCGAAAGCACCGGCCTGCTGCCCAGCCGAGCCTGGAAGCGCCGTACCCGCCGCGCCCCTTGGTATCCCGGTGAGACCCTGATCATCGGCATCGGTCAGGGCTACTTCCTCGCCACCCCGCTGCAGCTGGCGGTCGCCACCGCGACGCTGGCCAACGGCGGCAAACGCATCCGACCACGGGTCGTTTCCAGCATCCGCCATGGTGATGGCAGCCAAGAAGAGCTGATCCCTATCGTCTCTCAAATAACACAGAACAACCCACTGCACTGGCAGCAGATCACCCAGGCGATGACCGACGTAGTGCAAGGGCCGCGCGGCACCGCCCGGCGCATCCGCAACAAAAAATATCGCATCGCCGGCAAGACCGGCACCGCCCAGGTCTTCAGCGTGGGTCAGGACGAAGAGTATGACGAAAAGACGGTGGCGAAGCGCAAGCGCGACCACGCCCTGTTCATCGCCTTCGCCCCGGCAGAGATGCCGAAGATCGCGGTGGCAGTCATCGTAGAGAACGGCGGTCACGGCGGCTCAGTGGCGGCGCCTATCGCACGCAAGGTGATGGATCAATATCTGCTGGGAGAATCCCTGTGAGCGGCCTCTCCAGCCTGCATGAATCCCAGCCCGCCCGCCCCAGCGGTCTGCTCGCCTGGCTGCATCTCGATCTGCCGCTGCTGAGCGCCCTGCTGCTGCTGTGCGGCGTCAGCCTGCTGGTGCTCTACAGTGCCGGGGATCAGGACATGGCGCTGATCCAACGTCAGGCGATCCGCTTTGGCATCGCCTTCGTCGCGCTGATTCTGCTGGCACAGATCCATCCCGACCACCTGCGGCGCTGGTCACCTTGGCTCTACCTGACGGGTCTGCTAATGCTGACCGCAGTGCTCGCCTTCGGCGAGACCGGCAAGGGCGCGCAGCGCTGGCTTGACCTGGGGCTGTTCCGCTTTCAACCCTCGGAGATGATGAAGCTGGCGCTGCCGATGATGCTCGCCTGGTACCTGGCGGAGAAGCGTCTGCCACCGAAGAAGCGCCGCCTGTTAGTGGCCATCATCATGACCTTGCTACCAGTGCTGCTGATCGCTAAACAGCCCGATCTTGGCACCGCCCTGCTGGTCGCCAGCGCCGGAGTCTTTGTGCTGTTTCTGGCCGGCATCAGCTGGCGGCTGGTGGCTGGCTTCAGCGCCCTGATGGCCGCCATGGGGCCGCTCATCTGGTTCCTCATGCGCCCTTATCAGCGTCAGCGGGTGATGACCTTTCTCAACCCGGAAAACGATCCCCTGGGGGCAGGCTACCATACCATCCAGGCGAAGATCGCCATCGGTTCCGGAGGTATCGCCGGCAAGGGCTGGCTCAACGGCACCCAGTCCCACCTGGAGTTTCTCCCCGAACGTCACACCGATTTCATCTTCGCCGTGATCTCCGAAGAGCTGGGACTGGTGGGGGTCGCCGCACTGCTACTGCTCTACTTCTTCATCATCCTGCGCGGCCTCTACATCGCCACCCAGGCGCAGAATACCTACAGCCGACTGCTCGCCGGCACCCTTACGCTGGTCTTCTTCGTCTATCTGTTCGTCAACACCGGCATGGTCACTGGCCTGCTGCCGGTGGTTGGGGTGCCACTTCCCCTGATCAGCTATGGCGGCACTTCACTGGTGACCATCCTGGCCGGCTTCGGTATGCTCATGTCGATACACACGCATCGGAAGCTACTACCTACCTAACCTATGAAGTACACAATCAGACAGCTCGCAGCTTCACTGCTGCTTAGCCTCGCCGCCAGCAGCAGCCAGGCCCTGACATCCTCCCCCGAGATCAACGCCTTTGCCGAGGAGATGGCAAAAAAACACGGTTTTGAGAGCAGCCAGATCACCCGCCTGCTAAGCCAGGCCAAGTTCCGGGATGACATCATCCGCGCCATCAGCCGCCCGGCAGAGTCGAAGGCGTGGCACGAATATCGCCCCATATTTCTTACCGAAGACCGCATCCGCGGCGGCATCAGCTTCTGGCGACAAAACCAGGCGCTGCTGGAGCAGGTCAGCCGTGAGTACGGTGTGCCGCCGGAGATCATTGTCGCCATTATCGGCGTGGAGACCCGCTATGGTCGCCACACCGGCCGCTATCGGGTGCTCGACGCCCTCACCACTCTCGCCTTCGGCTACCCCAAGCGGAGCAAATTTTTTCGCAGTGAACTGGAGCAGTTTCTGCTGCTGAGCCGTGAGGAACAGATCTCTCCGGCCGCATCCAAAGGCTCCTATGCCGGCGCCATGGGCATGCCGCAGTTCATCTCCAGCAGCTATCGCACCTACGCAGTCGACCATGACAAGGATGGCCACCGTGACCTGTGGAACAACAAGGCCGACGTCATTGCCAGTGTCGCCAACTATTTCAAGCGCCATGGCTGGCGGGCCGGCGAACCGATAGCCCTGCGGGTACGGGGCGGCAGCAAGGTCCATGAGAAATATGTGGAACGCGGCATGAAACCGGTTACCCCAGTAACAGAATTGCTCGCTTCAGGCCTGAAAGCCGAGCAGGCACCTCAACTGACAGGCGATGCTCTGGGCAGCCTGATCCGGCTCGATGCCGGGGAAGAAGACGAGTATTGGGTCGGGCTGCACAATTTCTACGTGATAACCCGCTACAATCACAGCAACCTCTATGCGATGGCCACCTATCAATTGAGCCGCGCCATCAAGAGAGCCAAAGAGGCCCGGGAGAGAGCGCCTCTCGATTGATCCTGACCCATCGGTAAATTGGCGCAATTGCAGTGAAGAGACGAGCGACCCGGTCGAGAAAACGATTTTTCAGTGGCAGATTGCGGCCACTGTTTTGGCCGGTCCTGCTACTCGCCCTCACCTGCTGTAGTATCGGCCCGTCGATCATCGAACAGGACATCGACGGCATCTCAAGCTCGATCCCAGCACCCAGCGACATCAACGCGATACCTGACGCGGTACCGAAAAAAGAGCCGCGCAGCCGCTACGGCAACGCCCCCTCCTACGTGGTACTTGGCAAGCGCTACCAAACCCTGAAGCAAAGTCGTGGCTATCGCGAGCGCGGCATCGCCTCCTGGTACGGCAGCAAATTCCACGGCCGGCGCACCTCCAGTGGCGAGATCTACAACATGTACGGCATGAGCGCGGCACACAAGAGCCTGCCGCTGCCAACCTATGCCCGGGTCACCAACCTGCGCAACGGCCGTAGCGTGGTAGTAAAAATCAACGACCGCGGCCCGTTCCATGCCAATCGCCTGATCGATCTCTCCTATACTGCAGCCTACAAACTTGGCATCGTTGGCCGAGGCACCGGACTGGTGGAGATCGAAGCGATCACCCCAGGCGCGCCCACCAAGCCGCCGAAGCGACCAGCTCGCAGCAAGCCCAAGGGCGACCCCAGTCTGTTCCTACAGGTGGGCGCCTTTGGCAACCAGCAAAATGCCCGGCGCCTGCAGCAGAGGATACTCAGCCAGCTCGACACACCAGTGCAGATCCGTCACTCCAGCTCCGAGCAGCAACCAGTCTACCGAGTGCAGATTGGGCCAATTCCCAACGTTGAGGGTGCTGACCGTCTCGCCCAACACCTGGATGAACTCGGCATCCACGACAGCCATGTGGTGATCCGCTGATCGCGGGAAACATTCCTCCCTCTCTCCCAATCAGAGATGTTTCCCTACACTCAACAAGCTCTTAAAATAGGCGCTCGCCGCGCCCCCAGAAACTCAATGAAACCTAATATGACCCTATTCCGCCCCCTGCTCATTCTTGCGTTAGTTACACTCAGCCTGACATTACAGGCTGCTGTGCCCATTCCATCCCCGCCCAAGGTCGCCGCCAGCGGCTATCTGCTGCTCGACTTTTACTCCGGCAAGATACTTGCTGAATCCAACGCCTCACAACGACTAGAGCCGGCCAGCCTGACCAAGATCATGACCGCCTACGCTGTGTTCCGCGAACTCAAGGAGGGCAACATCAACCTCACAGACGAGGTGCTGGTGAGTGAAAAGGCGTGGCGCACACCCGGTTCCCGGATGTTCATCGAGGTCGGCAAACGGGTCAAAGTGGAGGATCTAATCAAGGGCATGATCATCCAGTCGGGCAACGATGCCTGTGTTGCCCTGGCAGAACACATCGCCGGCAGCGAAGAGACCTTCGCTGAAGTCATGAACAACCATGCGCGCCGGCTCGGCATGCACGCCAGCCACTTCATCAACAGCACCGGCCTGCCCGACAAAGACCACTACACCACCCCAGAGGACATCGCCAAGGTCGCGATGGCCACCATCCGCGAGTTTCCCGACTACTACAAGTGGTACAGCGAGAAGTCCTTCGTCTTCAACAAGATCAAACAACACAACCGCAACAAGCTGCTGTGGCGCGACAACACTGTCGACGGCATGAAGACCGGCCACACCGAGGCCGCCGGCTACTGCCTGGTGGCCTCCGCCCAGCGCGAGCAGATGCGCTTAATCTCGGTAGTGATGGGCACCAAGAGCGAGAAGGCACGCGCCTCTGCCAGTCAGGCGCTGCTCAACTACGGTTTCCGCTTCTTCGAGAGCCATCGCCTCTACAGTGCCGGCGAAACCCTCAACCGGGCGCGCATCTGGAAGGGCAACAAACCACAGATTGCGCTAGGGCTGGCCCACGACCTGCATGTCAGCATTCCCCACAAACAGTACAAAAAACTCAATGCGCAGCTCGACGTGATCCCCACCATCACCGCCCCCGTGCAGCAGGGGCAGGAAGTGGGTCAGGTACGCATCGAACTGGCCGGCGAGACGATCGCCGAGGTACCGCTGATCGCACTGGAGAGCGTCGCGGAAGGCAATCTCTGGCAGAAGGCCAAAGACGCCGCCCTGATGTGGCTGGAGTAGAAGATGAGTAACGAGCAAGAGAGCCTACTGGAATTTCCCTGCAGCTTTCCGATCAAGGCGATGGGCAAGGCCGAACCCGGCTTCGATCTGATAATCGTTGAACTAATCCGCCGCCACGTGCCCGACCTGCACGAAGGCGCGGTGGTCAGCCGCACCAGCAAGGGCGGCAAGTGGGTCTCGGTCACCGTCACCATCAAGGCCAACAGCAAGGCGCAGCTTGACGCCATCTATCTCGACCTCAGCGCCCACGAGAAGGTCTACATGGCACTCTGAGCAGCTGACATGAACACCCTGCTTGTGCGTGAACTGGGCGTCCAGCCCTACCTGGACGTCTGGCAGGCGATGTGCGACTACACCGAACAGCGCGATCCCCAGAGCACCGACCAACTCTGGCTGCTCCAACATCCCCCAGTCTTCACCTTGGGCCAGGCAGGCAAGCCGGAGCACCTATTAAACCCAGGGGAGATCCCCATCGTACAGAGCGACCGCGGCGGCCAGGTCACCTATCACGGCCCTGGCCAGCTGATTGCCTATCTGATGCTCGACCTGCGCCGCGCCAAACTTGGCGTGCGCGCCTTGGTAACCCTACTGGAGCAGTCGGTGATCGAGCTGCTCGCCAAGCGGGGCATCACCTCAGAAGCCCGTGCCGACGCCCCCGGAGTCTATGTAGAGGGACGCAAGATCGCCGCCCTGGGTCTGCGCGTACGACGTGGCTGCAGCTACCACGGCCTCAGCCTCAATGTGGCGATGGAAACCGAGCCCTTCAGCCGCATCAATCCTTGCGGCTATCCGGGGCTGGCGGTGACCCAGTTGTCAGAACTAGGATGCCACACGCCCATCCCCATCCTAGCCGTGGAATTGGCGCAACAACTGGCCGATCGACTGGAGTACACTCTGCGTTTTGACAGCGACACATCCCAATCCAGCCCCGATGAGTGAAACCAAAACCCACCAGCCACCTTCCCGCTCAACCCCCGATAGCCATCAACGCGGTGAGAGCAAGCTCGCCCGCATCCCGGTAAAGGTGGAACAGCGCGACAGCCTGCTACGCAAACCCAAATGGATTCGCGCCAAGGCGCCGCTGGGCAGCCAGGTCAATCGGGTGCGCAAGCTGCTGCGTGAACACAAGCTCAGTTCGGTCTGCGAAGAGGCCGCCTGCCCCAATCTGGGCGAATGTTTCCACAAGGGCACCGCCACCTTCATGATCATGGGGGATATTTGCACCCGCCGCTGTCCCTTCTGCGATGTCGCCCATGGCAAGCCACGCCCCCTCGATCCAGACGAACCCAGCCAGCTGGCGGAGGCAATCGCACAGATGGGGCTCAACTATGTGGTGATTACCTCGGTCGACCGGGACGACCTACGCGACGGCGGCGCCGGCCACTTCGCCAACTGCATCCGCGAGATCCGCCGACTGACGCCCAACACCCGCGTCGAGATCCTGGTGCCCGACTTTCGCGGCCGTCTGGAGGTCGCCTTACCGCAGCTCAGCCAGCAGCCGCCGGATGTCTTCAACCACAATCTGGAAACAGTGCCGCGACTCTACCAGCAGGCACGCCCCGGTGCCGACTACGCCTGGTCTCTGCAACTACTGCAGGCGTTCAAACAGGCCTGTCCACAGGTGCCCAGCAAATCGGGTCTGATGCTCGGTCTCGGCGAGGAGTTGACGGAGGTCGAACAGGTGATGCAAGATTTGCACGCTCACGGCTGCGACATGCTGACCCTTGGGCAATACCTGCAACCGAGCCGTGACCACCTGCCGGTGCAACGCTATGTCACCCCCAGAGAGTTCGATACACTACGCCAAAGCGGCGAGGCGATGGGCTTCAGCAACGTTGCCAGTGGCCCGCTGGTGCGCTCTTCCTACCACGCAGATCTGCAGGCCGATTCACTGTTTGTGCAGCGCTGACAACGGCAGCGTCCTTCATCGCAGATTGCTGAAGGGCTAAAATCTGTAATCAATTCATGTCACTATTCATCAGCCTGAGGCGACACAGCCCATGGACGTCATCACCCACCGCGCCATCGAGTACCTGCTGCTCCCCCCCGGTGGGCCGATTCTGCTCGGTTTTCTTGGGCTACTCTACTGGCGCTTTGGCTACGGCCGACGGGTATTTGTCTTCGCTCTGCTACTGCTGTGGGTCACCAGTCTGCCGATCACTGCCGATCTGCTCGCGCAGGGGCTGGAGATCCACCCTGCGCTCAGCGAAGAACGCCTGGCAGAGAGTCACCCCGAGGCGATCATCGTACTGGGCGGCGGACGCAATCTGGATGCTCCCGAGTATGGCGGCGACACGGTCAGCGCCCGCGAACTGGAGCGACTGCGCTATGCGGCCAAACTGGCGCGCCAGACCGGCCTGCCTGTGATCCCCAGCGGCGGCGCCCCGATCTATTTCGGCGAGCCCGAAGCGAAGATCGCAGCACGCATCCTGCAGGATGAGTTTGGGGTCAGCGTCAGCCAGATCGAAGCCGCCAGCAACACCACCTGGGATAACGCCCGCCTGAGTGCACAATTACTGAAAAAGCTCGGTATCAAGCAGGTACTGCTGGTGACCAACGCACTGCACATGCGGCGCGCCATCTACGCCTTTGAACGCAATGGCGTGGAGGTGATTGCGGCCCCTACCAGCTTCATCCACAAAACCAACACCCGCCATGTCTGGCTCGAGGGACTACCCAATGGCCTGGCGGTGAAGAATGTCGCCTACGCCATGCACGAATATGTCGGACTACTCTGGTACTACTTCAAGTAGGCTCAGGCATGCATCATCCGGGAGGCCTGCCGGGTCACCTCATCGAACAGGGTTGAGAACGGCGCACCAAGGCTACACAGCGACTCCGGATGCCACTGCACCCCCATCACAAACTGCAACTGCGGGTGCTCAATCGCCTCCACCAGATCATCATCCGCCAAGGCGCTGATGCGCAGCTCAGCACCAAGCTGATCCACCGCCTGATGGTGAAAACTGTTCACCGCGATGCGTTCACGTCGCACCATGCCGAACAGGCTGGTGCCCGGCAAGATCGACACCTCATGGGCAATCCGGTCCCGCGGACGCAGCGGGTCATCATGCAGGATCGGGCTCTGCCGTTCGGCTTCGATATCCTGGATCAAATCACCGCCGCAGGCGACGTTGATCACCTGCATACCGCGACAGATACCTAACAGCGGCATCTCCAGATCAAGCGCCCGCTTCACCAACTCCAGCTCGAATTGATCCCGCTCCGGATTCGCCAGCAGTGGCTTGATCCGTGCATTACCGCCGTAGGAGGCCGGGTCAATATCCCCGCCACCGGAAAGCACCAGGGCATCGATCCGAGCCAGCACCGCCTTGATCTCCAATCCAGAGGTGGGCGCCAAAATCACCGGAATACCACCTGCCGCAACCACTCCACGCACATAGTCCCAGCGCAACAGGTAGTGTTCCGGCATGCGCGGATCATTGGCCGCAGTGATACCAATCAGGGGTGGTTTGGGCTTGCTCATGGCGGGCGACGTCTCTCATCAAACGGGAAAGTTCAGCCCTAAATATGGCAGATAATTCCTGCCCGTCTATCCCTCAGCAAAGTGGCGGTTCAATCGCCCTCATGCAGGTGGTTGTCGTAACGCTCCATCAGGTAGCAGAGACAATCCTGACGAATGATGCTGGCATCGGTGGTCAGCATCGATGGCATCACTGCTGTGCGCAGCCGCAGCTCACCATCCTCGACATGAAAATAGCGCTCGGTACGATCGATCCCCCGCTCATCACGCACATCCAGGAGCTTCGTACCAATCGGCCCGATGTGTGCCAATGCGGTGCCGACCGGCAGTTCGCGGAAGTTCATGTGGTCGATGTCGGAGTGGAACACGATATCTCCGACCGCACCGTCGAAACCGATACTCGCCTCCTCTCTAATCTTCACCTGGGCAACCGTGTGAAACAGGTCGATATCGTGCTCTGCCATCGGGTGTTGTGGATGTTCCGCCAGATGCAGACAGGCATCGAGATAGTCCATGGCATGCTCCACGCCGCGGCTCTCACCGACCCTGCCGCACTCTAGGGTCACCGAGGGGCAGAGTTCTGCCATCGCCATCGAGGTAACCCCCCGGGGGCGCAGAAAATAGACCACGGTACGCCCGAACAGGGCAGCAAGGTGGAGGAAACGAGGCTCAATACGGTTGACGCAGGCATAGTGCGGATTGAGCCCGGTATTATTGTGGATGTCGACACTGGCAAAGGGCTGGCGCCGGCGCATCTCCTCCACCACCTGCTGCATCAACCGCTGCTCAGGCAGCCCCTGGGCCTCAGAGCCGGGCCAGACCCGATTGTAGTCGGGTTGCCCCGGCAGACGGCGTACTCCCTGCGCCGCAGCAGTGAGATTGCCAATAAACAGGCTCAGAGCCCGCGGCAGCTCGCGCCCCCCGGCATAGCGCCGCAACAGCTGCCTGATCGCCTCCCAGCCCACCGTCTCATTACCGTGCATCAGCACCGAGACAAACAGCGGATCAGGTCGCGCCCCTGGCAGATGCAACAGGGTGGGGCCTTCGAGCAGAGACGCCAGCTGATCGGCCTGCCGATCAAGTAATCCGTCAGGGATAGAGAACGCTTGTTTCAGCATCGACCCTTGCAACCTCCTTCAGATCGACCATTGATAGACCGGTCTGCCGCTCTCCTGAGCCTCAAGATAGGCCTGGGTCAACGCTAGCATGTCATGGCCATGGCGCTCTACCCAGGCGCGCTGCCAGGCGGCTCCTGTCTGCCGTGTCTCCACCCGCCCGCGAATGATGCCCAGCCAGTGTTCGATCTCAGCCGGCTCCACCCCCAGTGCCGCAAGCCCCGACTCGGCAGCCGGCAGCAGCTGTCCGAGCGCCAGCTCAGCGAGCGGCACCCTCTGCCAGTCAAACCAGAATATCTCAGCATCCAGCCCACGCCGCGCGGCGGCGTAGAAATTGCTCCTGGCACGGATAAAGCCGAGCTTTTGCTCTGCCGCCTGCTGGGTCTTCGCCAGCTGGTAGATCAGACCAAAGAAGAGCGCGGCATTGGCGATGCTATCCGTCACGCTGGGGCCTGCTGGCACCACCCGGTGCTCGATCCGCAGCTGCGCCTGGCCCGCCTCATCGAAGGCGATCAACGGCCGATTCCAGCGCCAGATAGTGCCGTTGTGCAGGCGCAGATGGGCAAGCCGTTCAACCGGCTCATCCATCAGCTTCGGCAGCAACACCGGGTAGCGCTCTAGATTGGCCGTGAAGCTCTCCATGATCGAGTCGTTCACGTAGCGCACGCCAAAGCTGACCCGCTTGGTGAGATCCGAGCCGCCGACCGAGATCGACTGCTCAAACAGCGGGATGCGGGTCTCATCCCACAGATCCCGGCCAAACAGAAAGGGGGAGTTGGCCGACAGCGCCACCATCGGTGCCGAGACCATCTTTGCTAGATTGTAGAAACGCGCCATCTCCGCACCACCCACCTGCAGATGGATCTGAAATGAGGTAGTGGCCGACTCCAGCATCACATCCTGATGACTCAACTGCAGCTGATCCCGACCGCTGATATCGAGCTCAACCGGCTCCCCCCGACGCAGCCGGAAGACCTGCTCGTTGAGCGCACGGTAGCGATTCA
>NZ_AFOC01000050.1:0-26046 GCF_000224455.1 endosymbiont of Riftia pachyptila (vent Ph05) | reverse complement strand
GTAGCCGGCAGGGGAGGCAACGGTTGACCTCGTCAAGCAGCGAGATGGCGGCACCGACCACGATCAATAACCAGAAGACCTGGTTAAACCAGGTGTGATTGATAATCCCGTCCAGACCGTAGGTGAAATAACCGACCAAGCCGAACACCATGGCTGCAATCAGACCAAAAAGGATGGGTAGCATGGTTTTCTCCTCAAATAATGTACTAATAAGTATATTAGTAGATAATGAATTTTAGCTAAACAGTAAGAGTGCAATTTGCGGTTTTGGTTCCCGAAGAGTGTGATCGCCTCCTCGAAAGGGTGTTAGGGTTGAACCTGCTTTGTTGATTGAGATTGGATTCGGCTGGCACCAATGCATCTGCTCCTGTTGACTCTGCTGCTGATCGCCCTTGTTTACCTTCCTCAGTGGTGGGTTCAAAGTATCTTGAATCACTACAATCGGGAATCGGAGCCCTTCCCCGGTAATGGCGGGGAGTTGGCGCAGCATCTGCTCAAGCGCTTCGAAGTGCACGGCGTGAAGGTGGAGGTGACCGACCAGGGGGATCACTACGACCCCGTGCAGCGGGTGGTCAGGCTGACCGGGGATAAGCTGGATGGGCGCACTCTCACGGCGATCGCCACCGCTGCCCATGAGGTGGGCCATGCGATCCAGCACGCCAGCGATTATCCGCCTTTTCGCTGGCGCGAGCGACTGGTGCGTTTTGCACTGATAAGTGAGCAGATCGGCTCGTTTCTGCTGTTTAGTGTGCCTCTGATCGCCGCAGTCACCCGTCTGCCTGCCGTCGGAGCCCTAATGCTGTTGGCGGCGCTCGCGACTATCGGTGTCGGGGTTGTTGTGCAGCTGGTGACCCTGCCGGTGGAGTGGGACGCGAGCTTCGGTAAGGCGTTGCCGATCCTCACCAAGGGCGGCTACATCAACCCTAAGCAGGAACTGGCGGTGCGGCGTATCCTCAGGGCCTGTGCCATGAGCTATGTGGCCGCCTCTTTAGCGGGTCTGCTTAACTTCTGGCGCTGGATGCGGATTTTGAGGCGATAAAACTAGTCAGTGATTGTATGGATTATTTGGATCTGACGGCACATCTTCGAGGGTATTCCCATGCATCTTGAGCTGTTGTTGATGCGCCATGGCAAATCAGATTGGAGCCGGGCTGTTGATGACTTCAGGCGACCACTGAAAAAGCGGGGCCGGCGAGGTGCACAGCGCATCGGTGCCTGGCTGTGGCAGCAGGGACTGCGTCCAGATCATATTGTCAGTTCACCAGCGGAGCGTGCCAGTGCCACGGCACGACTGACATGCGAGGCGGTGGGCTTGCCGGTTGAGCGGATCGTCTACGATGAGCGAATCTATGAGGCGGGCATTAACGCTCTGTTACAGGTGCTGGCCGATACTCCCGCCAAGACTGAGCGAGTGTTGCTGGTGGGCCACAATCCTGGCCTTGAGAATCTGCTGATCTATCTGGCAGATCAGCCGGTTGTGTTGCCGGAGGATGCCAACCTGATGCCGACAGCGACCCTGGCGCGATTCAGGCTGGCTGGCGACTGGCAATCACTGAGTGCTGGCGCTGGCCGGTTGCTCTCAATCACCCGTGGCCGAAATCTCCCCGACTGATCGATCTGGGGGAGAAAACACCACTGGGCGGCGGTCTTGGAGATGCCAGCCTGTATGAGGGGTGACCGGCGTCACGGAATGGCAGGTCCGCCAGATTGCTGTTTCACACCAGACACCATGAATGGATAAACTCGGTTTCCTTACTTTCCGCACGACTCACTACCCAATGGAGATGAATTGATGAAGCGCCTCAGCATCGATGCTACTGCTGCCCTGGTCCTGGGGGCGCTGCTTCTGTTGGTTAATCTGATCGGGCTATTCAGAACGATGGAGGAGCCGGATCTGCTGCTCGATAATCGCGCCACTTTCAAAGGTGACAAACAGCTGATACTGGCTGAGATGCTGCCACAGGCCGATCGCAAACCCGGTGAGGATATCGAAACCTATTTCAAGCGCCTGAACCAACTGGTGAATGGTTCTATCGCCCACCTCTGGCACAGCGATGATGCCAAATACAGATACCATGGCCATGTGCCGCCTTGGGAAAACTATATCTTGTGGACGCTGGGATACCTCTGGAGTGAGCGGGTCGGTCAATATGAGTTTTTCGACTGGCGCAAGGCGGTGGAGCGAGGGATCGGGCTCTGCTCTCAGCATGCTCTGGTGATTAGCGGTATTCTGGAAGAGAACGGCATCGAGTCAAGCATTGTTGGACTGGAAGAGCATGTAGTGGCGACCGCTAAGACCACCAACGGCGACTGGTGGATCCTCGATCCTGACTACGGGGTTGTCATCCCGCATGATCTGCGAACTCTGGAACAGCAGCCTGAACTGGTCAGTGAATACTACGCGCCATCGATCCTCAACTGTAGCCCTCCCCTGAAGACCAAGACCTGTCAGGATGTGGCCTACATGGCGGGGATCTACCAGTCCACCGAGAATAACCATATCTACCCCAGCGGCCACACCGGCTATTCCTGGAAGTGGTATCTCATCGAGAAGGCTGCCTATCTGCTCAAATGGGCGATACCTCTGTTGTTATTTGGTTATGCCCTATTCAGATTCCGGCAGCGCCGTCGCTTGAGCTAGTGCTCTATTCCATCGGAATTGAGGCTTGCTCAGGTAATTATTGCGGTTTTTTTTTCACTCCTCTCTAATAGCGGCCTGAATCCAGGCGGCGCTTTGTTGCGTATTTCCTGTGATATGTCGTGCCGGTCGTGGTTGGGCGCGGCTCCAGCTTTTTCACTTGTGAACCGGAACTGCCATGTTGAATACGGCCCATCTACTTCAGCCCACCACATTTCCCGCCATCGAGCGTGGTGAGTTGAAGACCTTGCAGGTCAATCTGGGCCTGCGTTGCAACCTCTCCTGCCAGCATTGCCATGTCAATGCCGGCCCCCAAAGGACCGAGCAGATGGAGCGGGGGGTGGTGGAGGATGTGTTACGGTTTCTCTCCCGCCAGCAGTTGCAGAGCCTGGATCTCACCGGCGGTGCCCCTGAACTCAACCCGAATTTTCGCTACTTGGTGGAAAAGGCCCGGGCGATGGGGGTGCATGTCATCGATCGCTGCAACCTGACCGTGCTCGAAGAGTCGGGTCAGGAGGGGTTGGCTGAGTTTCTGGCCGCCAACCGGGTCGAGGTGGTTGCCTCTCTGCCCTGTTATCTGCAGGAGAATGTCGATAGTCAGCGTGGCAAGGGGAGCTATGACGCCAGCATTCGCGGTCTGAAACAGCTCAATCAGCTGGGTTATGGCGACCCGGCAAGTGGGCTGTCACTCAACTTGGTCTACAATCCGCTTGGGCCGAGCCTGCCGCCGCCACAGGGCCCGCTGGAGGCGGACTATCGCAAGCAGTTGGCAGAGCGCTTCGGCATCAGCTTCAATCAACTCTTCACCATCACCAACATGCCGATCCGGCGCTTTGGTAGTTTGCTCCACTCCAAGGGCGAGTTTCACACTTATCTTGACCTGCTGCGTTCCTCATTTAGCCCAGACAACCTGCAAGAGCTGATGTGTCGTTCTCTGATCAGTGTCGATTGGCAGGGGCGGGTCTATGATTGCGACTTCAACCAGATGCTCGATATGCCGATCAGTGATGAGAATAGTCCTAGACCAACCCTCAGCACCCTGCTCGATACGGATCTGCGCGGCAGGCCGATCCAGATTGCCGAGCACTGCTACGGTTGCACCGCGGGGCAGGGCAGCAGTTGCGGCGGGGCACTCGACTGATGCTGCTGCCATAGTCTGCAGATCGATCGNCGCCAGTCAGAGTTGAAGATGCAGCCGGTTGGTGAAGCGATACTGATCTTTGCTAAGGCGCCGGTCGCCGGCGAGGTGAAGACCCGCCTGATCCCTGCGCTGGGTGCGGACGGTGCGCGCCAGCTCTACCAACAGCTGCTGGAGCGGCTGCTCGGGATGGTGTGTCGGGAGCTGTCGTGTGCGGTGGAGCTCTGGTGCACCCCAGACAGCACGCATCCGCTGTTCCAGCACTTTGCCAGCCTACCGGGGGTGACGCTCCACCGGCAGCAGGGAGAGGATCTCGGTGAGCGCATGGCATATGCTTGTGAGGAAGCGTTGAGGCGGCAGCAGCGGGTGATTTTGATCGGTGTCGATGCGCCGGCACTTACCCCGCAGCAGTTGACCGATACCTTCGGGCGGCTTGCATCAGGAGACGATGCGGTGCTCGGCCCGGCGGAGGACGGGGGGTATGTGCTGTTGGGATTGAAGCGGAGTGCCGAATGCCTGTTTCATGGCCTACCGTGGGGTGGTGATCAGGTGGCGCAGTTGACGCGGGCCTGTCTGGAGCGGCTGGGATGGCGCTGGAGCGAACTGCCGACCCTGTGGGATCTCGATCGGCCGGAGGAGCTGCCGCGCCTCAGGTCACTGGGCTTAGGATTCTCGACTGAATCGACCTGAAGTCTCAGGCTTTACCCAGTGAGTGCGAGTGGCTGTGGCTGCGGGACTCGCCGCTGGGGCCGTAGGACTTCTGGTTTTCGCCGATGCCGCGCAGGATATCGAGCCCCTGTGCAGCCTGGCGCTGGCTGAGGGTGAGCAGCCCGCCGTTGATCCCGTTCTGCTTCTGACTGGCATCGACCTGCTCGAGAAACGCTTGCCACTGTTGTTGTAATAGCCCGGAGCCGTCCAGCTGCTCGATCAGCTTCCTGGTTTCTTCTCCATTGTTGTTCAGCCCCAACTCGCGGAGTAACCGGTTGTGCGCCTCAACGGCTTGGGCCACGTTGAGGATCTGCTGCTCCTTCTGCTGGTTGAGCGCCTCCAGTTGCTCTGCCGGGGCGGTGCTTTTCAGCAAGGCATACTCCTGCTTGAGAAGCGCCAGCAGTTGCTCGGTCGCTTCACTCTCCCGCTGCAGGATGCGGGAGAATCTTTCCCGGAGTTTGGGGTGATTATCCATGAGGAGGCCTTGGATCAGGCCAGGGCACGTTCCATCTCCAACAGATTTTCGGCTGAGTCATCCGGGTTTACCTTGTAGCTACCGGTGGCCAGGGAGCGCTGGGTGCTCTCCACGCGCTGGGCATCGACGACCGGCATCTTGGAGATCTTCTGCTCAAGCTGTTGAAGCTGCGAGGCGGAACTGGTCAGGCTGACGCTGTCGGCCTGGCGGCCAGGGGTGGCCCGGGTGGTTTCTGATGGTTGATTTGCACGATTGGCGGATGCGCTGTCAATGGTGCCCTGCAGCGCGCTGCTGGAAAGACTGCTGATCTCAATTGCCATCGATTTTCCTCTGAATACATTAATCCTAATGCTGTGTTCGGCTAAATCTCAGGATACTTTAGCACTCAGAAAAGGCATTGAGGAGGTTGCTTACTAACACCCTCCAGTAAAATCCTGGTGTCTGTATATCCTGCTTTCAATCTGCCCGCACTAGACTGGCGGATATCACCCGGGCCTGCAGCTTCCGCTTGGAGCTGAGGTTCTGCACCTTGATCAGATCGCCTGGATTGCCATTGGACAGCGCCTTGCCCTTCATCTGCACGCTGATGTCGCTGTTGCCTGCGATGATGGTGACCTGTTGTCCGCGGCGAATGGTTTTGTTGACGACCAGCAGGCTGGGCGTGACCGGTCTGTCGCGACGCAGCGTGCGCTTTAGGGTTCTGCCAGTCACCTCGGCGATGCTGTCGAAATGACCGCGCAGCAAATGGCTTGTCTCCTGTTCAACCAGCTTTACATCGTTTGGGCCGATGGCGGCGCCCCGAGCCAGATCCCGTTTTGCCACCACCACCTTGCCGATCACGCCGATCTCGGCTGAGACATAGAGGGTCCAGGGTTTCGGGCTTTCACATTTGATGCCGACCGTGGTTCGGCCCTGGCTGCGTGCGCCGGGCGGGGAGAAGCTCTGCAAAGGGGTCTCGCAACGGTTGAGTTTGAGGCGGTGGTCGAGGGGCAGCAGCTTGAGGGTGATCCGTTCCGGGCGGTCGGCGGTTTGCATCTTCAGATAGGCCTCTGCCGCCTGGATGATGGTGGCGTGGGGCTGGCTGGACCCCCCAGCCGGGGCGTTCGTGCTGATTAGAAGAAGGGTGAATAAGATTAACCCGGAGCAGAGGCTGCTGCGGGGCACGTATCGGTTGGCTGTGATCTGCATGGGAATTTGCCCTGATTTCTATTTCGGCTGCCATTAAGAGGTGCAAATTGTGTGCCGTTTGCCTGTTGGCGTGGGCGCCCCTGATTTTGGGGCAGATCTCTTACGCTGAATGTTCGTTCAATCGATCGGCCCCCGCTCAGGGGCGGCAACCCTTGCCGCCTGGCGGTGGATGTTTGCCGCAAATCTGCCTGGATCTGTCGCGGCTGAGCATCTCGTATCCCGCTGCAAACCTTGTGGTTGCTAGGTTGCGGCGCTGCATTGCGGTGTGTGGCATGTATTCTGCTGAAGAGAGGTGAGTTCTATCTCTTGGGAGCGCACCATGAATCTTGACGACGCCTTCGGCATCCATCCCCAGGCCCTGCTGCTGCGCGCGCGACGCAGTGAGCTAATCGCCAGCAACCTGGCGAACGCCGATACCCCTGGCTATAAGGCACGGGATTTCGACTTCCATAAGGTGCTGCAGCAGGCGCAGGGCGAGCCGGTGCGCCTGCGGACTACACATCCCAGCCACATCCAGGACGAGCAGGGTGTCGTGCCGCCGACACAGATGCTCTATCGCATCCCATCGCAGCCCTCCCTCGACGGCAATACGGTGGAGACCGAGCGGGAGCAGAGCACCTTCGCCTCCAACTCGCTGGAGTACCAGGCCAGCCTGCGTTTTCTCAACGGCAAGATCAGCAGCCTGCGCCAGGCCATAAAAGGTGAATAGCCATGTCGATGTTTAAGATCTTCGATACCGCGGCCAGTGGCATGAGTGCCCAGAGCCTGCGTCTTAACCTAGTGGCCAGCAACATGGCCAATGTCGATGCGGTGAGCAGCAGCATCGACGAGACTTACCGTGCCCGTCAGCCGGTGTTCCGCGCCATGGTTGATCAGTTCAACCCGGATGCGCCTGCCGTTGGCGTCAGCATGGTGGGGGTGATCGAGAGCCAGGCGCCGCTGATCCGGGAGTATGCGCCGGATCACCAGATGGCGGATGAAGCGGGCTACATCTTCCGCCCCAACGTCAATCCGGTGGAGGAAATGGCCAACATGATCTCTGCCTCCCGTTCCTACCAGGGCAATGTGGAGGTGGCCAGTGCCGCCAAGCAGCTGCTGATGGCAACCCTGCGTATGGGCCAGTAAGGAGAAGCTGATGGAAACTATACAGAGCAACGAAGAACTTTTTAGCAGCCTGGGATTTAGTGCCACCCCGCAGGAGCCGGTCGATCAGGGGCTGGAGATGGAGGATTTCATGAACCTGATGGTCACCGAGCTGACCCATCAGGATCCCTTCAAGCCGATGGAGAATACTGAGCTGGCGACGCAGATCTCCCAGTTCGCCGCAGTCTCCGGCATCGACGATCTAAACAAGTCATTTACTGGCCTNGCTCCAGCATCACCTCCGATCAGGCGCTACAGGCCGCCAATTTGTTGGGGCGCCAGGTGCTGGTGCCGAGCAGTGCCGGCTGGTTTGGCAGTGGTGACACCCTGAAAGGCTCCATCGAGCTTCCCTCTAATGCCAGCAATGTCACCCTGCGCATCACCAACTCAAACGGTGCGCTGGTGCGGGAGCTGGAGCTGGGTAGCCATGAGGGTGGTGCGCTGGCTTTTAGTTGGGATGGCTACGATGACCAGGGCGATTTTGCCGGCTCCGGCCTCTATCAAGTCACAGCCCAGGCCACCGTCGATGGTGCAGAGATGGCCCCGGCAGTGCATGTGGCGGCTGAGGTGGAGAGCGTCAGTCTGGGCGGTAGTGGTGGGGTGCGCCTCAATCTGGTCGGCCTTGGACAGGTTTCGATGAACGATGTGAAAGAGATCTACTGAACCGATTAAATGAATCAGGAGAAATAAGATGGCATTTCGTATTGCACTCAGCGGACTGGCCGCAGCCACCACCGACCTGGAAGTGACCGGCAACAATATCGCCAACTCGAGCACCACCGGCTTCAAGGAGTCGCGTGCCGAGTTTGCCGACATCTTTGCCTCCTCTATCTCCGACGCCAGCAATGCCACGTCGGGACAGGGAGTACGCACCACCAAGGTGGCGCAGCAGTTCCGCCAGGGCAGTATCGAGTTCACCGCCAACAATCTTGATCTGGGCATCAATGGTGAGGGCTTTTTTACCATGGAACAGCCCAACGGTGATCGCAGCTATACCCGTGCGGGTGCCTTCAATGTGGATCGCAACGGCTATGTGGTGGACCATACTGGCTCACGCTTGCAGATATTCCCGCCGGTGGATGCCGACGGCACCAGCTTCAACACCGGCACAACAGTGGACCTCAATCTGCCGGTGGTCTCCGGCGCGCCGGGCGCCACCTCACAGGTGACTGCATCGCTCAACCTGGGGGCCGCGGAGGACGTGCCGACGGTAGCCTTCAATGCCGCCAGTTATCCACCAAACCCACTCAGCTATAACCATTCCACCGCCACCACCATCTACGACTCCCTGGGCAGTGCTCACAGCATGAATATCTTCTACCGCAAGGTGGCAGATAATCAGTGGAACGCCTTCACTTATGTGGATGGTAACAATGTCACGGTGGGAGGCAATGCAGCGGCCGATATCCGCTTCAGTAGCAACGGCGCCCTGAGTACAGGGGCGGGTGATGTGACCAGCGGCGGGCTGGTGCCGCTGGATACCTTTACTCCCAGTGGTGGTGCGGCGCCGATTAGCGGGCTCAATTTCAACTACGTCAACACCACCCAGTTCGGCTCCAGTTTTGCGGTCAACGATCTGACCCAGGACGGTTTCACCTCCGGGCGCCTCAGCGGTGTCGACGTGGACAGCGAGGGAGTGGTGTTCGCCCGCTTCACCAACGGCCGCTCGGTGGGGCTGGGCAAGGTGGCGATGGCGCGTTTCAACAATAACCAGGGGCTGCGCCAGGTCGGTGACACCCGCTGGGTCGAGTCGTTTGCCTCTGGCGATGTGCAGCTCGGTGAGGCGGGTACCTCCAGCTTTGGCCTGATGCAGTCCGGGGCGCTGGAGAACTCTAACGTGGATCTCGCTGAGCAGCTGGTCAATCTGATCACCGCGCAGCGTAACTTCCAGGCCAATGCCCAGGTGATCACCACCGCTGACGCGGTCACCCAGTCGATCATCAACCTGCGCTGATAGGAGCTGAATTATGGACCGCATGCTTTATGTCGCGATGAGCGGGGCCAAAGAGACCCTGCTCGCCCAGGCGAACAACAACCACAATCTGGCCAACGTCAACACGCCAGGTTTTATGCAGGACCTCAACCAGTTCCGCAGCATGCCGGTGTTTGGCAGCGGCTATCCGACGCGAGTCTACGCGATGGACGAACGCCCCGACATCAGCTTCATCAAGGGCAGCCTACAGAGCACCGGCAACGATCTGGATCTGGCAGTGAAGGGAGCCGGCTTCATTGCGGTGCAGGCACCCGATGGCACAGAGGCCTACACACGTCGCGGTGACCTGAAGGTGGACGCCAATGGCATGCTCAGCAACGGCGAAGGTTTGCCGGTGATCGGCAATGGCGGGCCGATTTCCTTGCCGCCCCACGAGCAGATCGAGATCGGCAGTGACGGCACCATCACCATCTTGCCGCTGGGGGCCACCCCAGAAGCGCTGGCAGTGGTTGACCGCATCAAACTGGTCAACCCACCGATGCAGGAGATGATGAAGGGCGAGGATGGCCTGATGCGTATGAAAGATGGCGCTGAGGCCGAGGCAGATGCCGCTATGGAGCTGGTCTCAGGCGCGTTGGAGAGCAGCAATGTCAATATCGCCGACGCGTTGGTCAACATGATTGAACTGTCGCGACGCTTCGAGATGCAGGTGAAGATGATGAAAAATGCCCAGGAGCTCGACGCCGCCTCGGCCACTCTGCTGCGTCAGGCGTAATCTTGGCAGGTAAATTGCAACTTCTTTAGGCAGAGACAAACGATCGAATGCCCCAAGGGGCGGACAGGAGAAGATCATGTACCCGGCACTCCGGATAGCAAAAACCGGTCTTGATGCACAGCAGACCAACATGTCGGTGATCGCCCACAATCTGGCGAACGTCAACACTACCGGCTACAAGCGTGACCGGGCGGTGTTCAACGACCTGATCTATCAGAACCTGCGGCAGGTGGGAGCCCCGTCGAGTGAGAGCACAGAGCTTCCCTCTGGCCTGATGGTGGGCACCGGTGTGAAGGTGGTGGCGACCCAGAAGCAGCATAGCCAGGGCAACATTGTGCAGACTGGCAATAGTCTCGATGTGGCGATCCAGGGCAAGGGCTATTTCCAGGTCCTGCATCCCGACGGCAGCATCGTCTACTCTCGTGACGGCACTTACAGCCTCAGCGCAGACGGCGTGGTGGTGACCCCCAACGGCTATCAGCTGCAGCCGGCGATGACCGTACCCAATGACGCCACCAGCGTCACCATCGGTAGCGATGGCATCGTCTCGGTGCTGCAGGCGGGCAACACCGACCCGACCCAGATCGGCCAGATCGAGCTGGCCTACTTCGCCAATCCCCAGGGGCTGGAACCGATCGGCGATAACCTGTTTCGTGAGAGTGCCGCCAGTGGTGGGGTGAACACCGCGATCCCCGGCAGTGACAGCACCGGCACCCTGATGCAGGGGGCGCTGGAGAGCTCCAACGTCAACGTGGTGGAGGAACTGGTCAACATGATCGAGACCCAGCGCGCCTACGAGATGAACTCCAAGGCGATCTCCACTACCGATGAGATGCTCTCCTACATCAACAACCAGCTCTGATGAGGGAGGTGTGAAATGAGGCCTGCAATCGCCAGACTGAGCCTGATTAGCCTCACGCTGCTGCTGGCTGCCTGCCAGACTAGCGGCCCGGTGCGCGACATCAACTACGCGCCGGTGCGCCCGGTGACGCCGCCGCCGGCGCCTTCCGGCAACGGCTCAATCTATCAGGGCGGGCACGAAGTGAGTTGGTTTGAGGATATGCGCGCACGCCGGGTTGGGGATTTGCTCACCGTGATCCTCTCCGAGAGCACCTCCGCCAACAAGTCGGCGAAGAGCGGGACCAAGAAGTCCAACAGCAACACCATCGCCAACCCGACCATCTTCGGTTCCACTCCCCAGTTCAACACCCCGGGGCTGATCCCGCTGGCCAGTAACGACAATAATACCCTTGCCTTCTCTACCTCTGCGGCGAACGACTTCAAGGGTGAAGGTTCTGCCTCCCAGAGCAACGCCATCACCGGCAACATCACGGTCAGCGTGATCGAGGTGCTGCCCAACCGCAACCTGATGATCCGTGGCGAGAAGCGTATCGGCATCAACCAGGGCAACGAGTACATCCGTCTCTCCGGCATCGTGCGTTCCCAGGACATCAGCCCGGAGAACCAGGTGGAGTCGTCACGCATCGCTGATCCCACCATCATCTATGTGGGTGATGGCCAGCTTGCCGACAGCAACGCTATGGGCTGGTTGGCGAAGTTCTTTATCAGCCCAATCTTCCCCTTCTGAGTGGAGCAGTGCCATGACCCGACAGCGACTCAATAATCTGACCGCACTCCTGCTTCTGATGAGCCTGGTGGTGGTTGCGGCCCCGGTAGCGGCAGAACGCATCAAGGATCTGGCCTCGATCCAGGGGGTGCGTGGCAACCAGTTGATCGGCTATGGCCTGGTGGTGGGGCTCAACGGTACCGGCGATAAGGACACCGACTCTCCCTATACCCTGAACAGCCTGCGCAATATGTTGCACCAGTTCGGCGTGCAGATACCCGCTGGCACCAAGATCAAGCCGAAGAATGTCGCGGCGGTGATCGTGCATGGTGAGCTGCCACCCTTTAGCAAGGTGGGGCAGCGTATCAATGTCACCGTCTCCTCTCTGGGCAATGCCAAGAGTCTGCGTGGCGGCACCCTGTTGATGACTCCGTTGAAGGGCGCCGACGGTAACAACTACGCCATGGCCCAGGGCAACCTGGTGGTGGGCGGGCTCAGTGCCGAGGGCCAGGACGGCTCCAGGATCACCGTCAACATCCCTAGTGCCGGGCGTATCCCGAATGGCGCCACGGTGGAGCGTGAAGTGCCGAACAACTTCAACACTGGGCGCTATGTCACCCTCAACCTGCACGATGGCGACTTCACCACCGCGATGCGGTTGGCTGAGTCGGTCAACCTGACCCTTGGCCCGGGCACTGCCAAGCCGGTGGACTCCACCTCGATCCGTGTCAGTGCCCCCATCGATCCAGCGCAGAAGGTGAGCTTCATCGCCATGCTGGAGCAGCTCGAGGTGCAGCCCGGTACGGCACCGGCTCGGGTCATCATCAACTCGCGCACCGGCACGGTGGTGATCAACAGCCAGGTGCGGGTCTATCCGGCGGCAGTTTCCCACGGCAATCTGGTGGTGAGCATCAGCGAGAGTGCCGAGGTCTCCCAGCCCGGCGCCTTCTCTCCCGGTCAGACCACGGTGGTGCCGCAGAGCGATGTGGCGGTGGAGGAGCAGGGTGGCAATCACATGTTCCTGTTCAACCCCGGGGTGTCGCTGGATGAGGTGGTCAAGGCGGTCAACGAGGTGGGTGCCGCACCCAGTGATCTGGTGGCGATCCTCGAGGCACTGAAAGAGGCCGGCGCGCTGCGTGCTGAGCTGCTGGTGATCTGATGAACGCTCTGCCCGCCAGTGTCTATACCGATTTTCAGGGGCTGGCCGCGCTCAAGCATCAGGCGCGCCAGGATCAGGCAGGCTCCCTGGCCCAGGTGGCCCGGCAATTCGAATCGCTGTTCATGCAGATGATGCTGAAGCAGATGCGCCAGGCAAACCTGTCGGAGGGGTTGCTGGAGAGCAACAATACCCGCTTCTATCGTGATATGTACGATCAGCAGCTGGCGCTGCACCTCTCCGAGAGTGGCGGACTGGGCATCGGTGCGATGCTGCAACGCCAGCTTGGTGGGCAGGTAGATGAAACCAGCAAGCCGATTTCCGGGCTCGATAGCTATCGGGATCACCCGGCAGCGGTGATGCCAAGTGGGCTGCACGGTAAAAAGCTGAAGAGTGGCGGGGCGGAAGCCACTGTCTCGTCAGCACCGGCACCGGCAGCGTCGCTCGACACTCCTGAGGCGTTTGTTCGCAATCTCTGGTCCAGCGCTGAACAGACCGCTGCCGCAGTCGGGCTGGAACCTGAAGCGCTGCTCGCCCAGGCGGCGCTGGAGACCGGCTGGGGCCAGCATCTGATCCACACTGCCGATGGGCGCAGCAGCCACAATCTGTTCAACATTAAGGCCGATGCACGTTGGCAGGGGGAGCGGGTGTTCCGCGAGACCCTGGAGTATATCGACGGCGTAGCTGTGAAGCGGCGTGAAGCGTTTCGAGTCTACGACTCCTACCAGCAGAGCTTTCAGGACTATCTGGCCTTTCTCAGCGGCTCACCCCGTTATGCCGAGGCGATGCAGCAGAGTGGTGACAGTGCGGCCTATTTCAGCGCGCTGCAGCAGGCTGGTTACGCTACCGATCCGCACTACGCGAAGAAGGTGTTGCGGGTGATGGGTGGGGAAGAGATGCGTCAGGCCCTGGTCCCTATTCAGGGGCAGGGTAATAGGCCGATATAAGGTGGTGGGATGCTGATTTTGGTGACTGAGAGAGAAGAGGTGAAGACGTGGCTTCCATCCTGAACATTGGAGTCTCTGCGCTGAAGACCTATCAGCAGGCGCTCAACTCCACCGGCCACAACATCGCCAACGTCAACACTCCGGGTTACAGCCGACAGGTGATCAATCTGTCGAGCCGTGACCCGGAGCTGACCCCGGCGGGCTGGCTCGGCACCGGTGTCGAGCTGCATGGCATCAACCGCCAGTATGATGACTTCACCGCCAAGCGGGTGCGCGATGGCCGCTCCACGGTCGGCGAACTGGATGCCTTCTACAGTAATGCGCAGCGTCTCGATAGCATCCTCGCTGATCCGGCAGTAGGGTTGTCGCCGGCGCTCAATGACTTCTTTAATGCCATGCAGGAGTTGGCGGACGATCCCGCTTCGATCCCCTCGCGTCAGTTGCTCCTGGCGGAGAGCCGCTCGCTGGTGGAACGCATGCACGATCTCGATCAGCAGTTTGCGGATAGTCAGGCTCAGGTCAACCGACGCCTCGACGATGTGGTGCAGGAGATAGACCGGCTTGCCGAGTCGATCGCTAACGCTAACGATGCCGTGGTGAGCGCCCTCGGTCACGGCAGTCATCAGACCCCCAACGACCTGCTGGACCAGCGTGACGAGCTGATCAACGAGCTCTCTGACCTGGTTAACATCACCACGGTTGAGCAGTCGGATGGTGCGATGAATGTCTTTATTGGTCGCGGCCAGGTGTTGGTGGTGGGCAATGTGGCGTCGGATATCTCCACTGTTAGTTCCCCCGCCGATGCCTCGCAGCGGGATGTGATCTTCTCCAACGACTTCGGTGACACCAATATCAGCAGCGAACTGGATGGGGGCGAGCTGGGTGGGCTGCTGAGTTTTCGTCGTGAGATGCTCGACACCACCCGTAACCAGCTGGGCCTGGTGGCGCTCGGCATCTCGATGCAAATGAACCAGCAGCATCAGCTTGGCATCGACTTGGATGGCGACGTGGGCGGCGCGATTTTCTCCACGCCGGAGATCCAGGTGTTGGGTAACGCGAATAACAGTGGCGGTGCGGTGACTGCCAGCTACGGCACACTCTCTGATCTGACCGCGAGCGACTATAAGCTCGAATATGATGGTGGCAACAGCTACACTTTGCGGCGGCTCTCCGATAACACCACACCAGCATCGATACCGGCGGAGCCTCTCCGTTTACCACCGCCGAGATCGATGGCTTCAGCCTGACCATCGACTCCAGTGGGGTGGCGCAGGGTGACTCCTTCCTGATTCGTCCCAGCCGCGGCGCGGCGGACAGCATGCAGCTGCTGATCGACGATGTGCGTGGCTTCGCCGCCGCTGGTCGTCTGCAGTCGGCGGTTGCCATCGACGCCAGTGGCAACCCGGTCAACAGTGGCACGGCAGTGATCAGCCAGCCGAGCATCAGCAGCGGCAGTGGGTTGCCACTGGCGGCCAACATGGTTTTCAGCTTCTCTGACGATGCGGATGGCGCCGGCAATTCGGGGTTTGTGATCAGCAACGGTCCGGCTCCACCCAACAACTACATCCTCTATGACCCGGCCACCGAGAGCGCCGGCAAATCCTTTCCCTCCAGCGCCAATCCGAGCCAGTTCGACAGTTTTGGCGGGCTCAGTTTTAGGATCTCCGGCACCCCGACGGTGGGTGACCAGCTGATCGTCCGAAACAACACCAATGCTGCCACCGGTGATAACCGCAACGCTTTGGCGCTGGCGGCGATGCAGTCCCAGGATCGTATGTTGAATCTGAGCGCCAGCTATTCTGAAGTCTATTCGCAGCTGGTGGCTGGGGTGGGTGCCTCGACCCGCCAGGCAGAGGCGAGCCTGGCCGCCCAGGAGGGGCTGCTGGAACGCAATCGGGCCTCACAGGAAGAGGTCTCCGGGGTCAACCTGGATGAGGAGGCGGCCAAACTGGTGCAGTTTCAGCAGGCATATCAGGCCTCAGCAGAGATGATCAAGGTGGCCAATTCATTGTTTGATACGCTGCTCTCAGCAGTGAGGTAATCTATGTCGCGGATGTCAACCAACCTGATTTTCGAGAATGGTCTCAACCGCATGCTTGAGACCCAGAGCAAACTGGTCAAGACGCAGCAACAGATCGCCACCGGACGGCGTGTGCTCTCCCCCCAGGACGACCCGGCCGCGGCTGCCTATATTCTTGGCCTGCGCAACACCATCTCCACCGTGGAGCAGTACCAGGACAATAGCGAGCGAGTGCGCGCCCGCCTGGAGCTGGAGGAGACCACCCTGCAAGGGGTTACTAACCTGTTGCCGCGTATCCAAGAGTTGGCGGTGCAGGGGCAGAACGATGCCCTCACCGCGGAGCAGCGCAACGCCATCGCCGAGGAGGTGCTGCTGTTGCGTGATCAGCTGTTCAGTCTGGCCAACACTCGTGACAGTAACGGTGAATACATCTTCGCCGGTTTCCAGGGGGGCTCTGAGCCCTTCGTCTCGGTCGGGGCCGGCAGCTACAGCTATCGAGGCGATATGGGGGAGCGCAGTCTGCAAATCTCCAATGGACGTTCGATCCAGGACCGCAACAACGGCTTCGATGTGTTTATGAATATCGACACCAGCACAGGCGCCAAGCGCAACCTGTTCGAGACTGTCGACCAGATCGCCGCCGGCATGCAGGCCAACAATCCCGATGCAGTGCTGATTGATGATATCCAGCGGGCGCAGGACCATCTGTTGCAGTTCAGGACCTCAGTGGGTGCCCGTCTCAACTCCACCTCCGAACAGTATGAGGTCAATGAAGACTTCCTGCTGACCATGCAGACTGCCAAGTCGGAGGCTGAGGATCTGGATATCACCGAGGCGGTGAGCCGCTACGAACGTCAACTGCAGGCGCTAAACGCGGCACAGCAATCGTTTATCAAACTGCAGGGGCTGTCGCTATTCAACTTCCTGTGAGTGGCCCTCTATCCTGACTGATCACTGGCGTTGCCAGGCGCTGCTGGCTATGCTTGCTGCAGCCTGGATTATGAGAAGCCTGTCACAGTTGAGGCTTCGCGGAAATTGAGCGAGTGGATGTTCTCCGATAAAAGCATATTGATCACCGGTGGCACCGGTTCCTTTGGCCAGTTCTGCGCGCGCACCCTGC
This sequence comes from endosymbiont of Riftia pachyptila (vent Ph05), assembly GCF_000224455.1. NCBI lineage: Bacteria > Pseudomonadati > Pseudomonadota > Gammaproteobacteria > endosymbiont of Riftia pachyptila. The sequence goes on along the minus strand of NZ_AFOC01000050.1, from coordinate 9,238 downwards.
TAGCGCGCTATCACCCCCGCAAGATAATCGTCTTCTCCCGCGATGAGCTGAAGCAGTTCGAGATGCAGCAGCTGCTGCATGCACCACAGATGCGCTACTTCATCGGCGATGTGCGGGATCTGCAGCGGTTGCGGCAGGCGATGCGCGGGGTCGATCTGGTGATTCACGCCGCCGCCCTGAAGCAGGTGCCGGCTGCCGAATACAACCCGATGGAGTGCATAAAGACTAATGTGCACGGCGCAGAGAACGTGATCCAGGCGGCGCTCGATAACAACGTCGACAGCGTGATTGCGCTCTCCACCGATAAGGCCGCCAGCCCGATCAACCTCTACGGCGCCTCCAAGCTTGCCTCCGACAAGCTCTTCGTCGCCGCCAACAACATCGCCGGCGGTCAGCCGACCCGCTTTGCGGTGGTGCGCTACGGTAACGTCGCCGGCTCGCGGGGTTCGGTGATCCCCTTCTTCCGTAAACTGATCGACGAAGGGGCGGCCGCGCTGCCGATCACCGATGCGCGCATGACCCGTTTCTGGATCACCCTGCAGCAGGGGGTCGATTTTGTGTTGAAGGGCTTCGCTCGTATGCAGGGGGGCGAGATCTTCGTGCCAAAGATCCCCTCAGCGAGGATCACCGATATAGCCCAAGCGATGGCGCCGCAGCTGCCGATGCAGATTATCGGTATCCGTCCCGGCGAAAAGCTGCATGAGGTGATGTGTCCGCGGGACTGTTCGCATCTGGTCTCGGAATTTGATGACCACTTCGTGATCGCGCCGACCATCCGTTTTACCCATCCGGTGGATTACGCCCACAACCCGCTGGGAGAGAGCGGACGCGAGGTAGGCTGCGAATTCGAATACAGCTCTGGCAGCAATCCGCACTTTCTCACAGTGGATGAGATCGTCGAGCTGATTGACTCCCTAACATGATCCCCTACGGCCACCAGAGCCTTGACGAGAGCGACATCGATGCGGTGGCCGATGTCCTGCGTAGCGACTGGCTCACCCAGGGGCCGATGGCGCCGCGCTTTGGTCGGGCGGTGGCCGACTACTGCGGCGCCGCCTACGGGGTGGCGATGAGCAGTGCCACCGCCGGGTTGCATCTGGCCTGCCTGGCGTTGGGGCTGGGGCCGGGGGAGCGGCTCTGGAGCTCGCCGATTAGCTTTGTTGCCTCGGCCAACTGTGGCCGCTACTGTGGCGCCGAGGTCGATTTTGTCGACGTGGAGCCGGCCAGCGGCAACCTCTCGATCGATGCGCTGGAGCGCAAGCTGGAGCTGGCGGAACAACAGGGGCGGTTGCCGAAGGTTCTGGTGACGGTCCACTTCGCCGGTCAGCCGGTGGATCTGGCCGGCATTGACAGGTTGCGGGTGCAGTATGGTTTCAAGCTGATCGAGGATGCGGCCCATGCCCTGGGGGCCGGTTTCGCGGATTCCAGGATCGGCGACTGCCACTATAGTGATGCCACGGTCTTCAGCTTCCATCCAGTGAAACCGATCACTAGCGGCGAGGGTGGCGTGCTCACCACTAACGACCCAGAACTGGCGACGCAGGTGGGGCGGTTGCTGAGCCACGGCATCAGCCGTGATCCGGCGTTGATGCAGGGGGAGTCGGACGGCCCCTGGTACTACCAGCAGGTCGAACTGGGCTATAACTATCGCATGAACGATATCCAGGCCGCGCTGGGGCTGAGCCAGCTGCAGCGCCTCGATCAGTTTGTCGCGCGGCGCAGGGCGCTGGCGGAGCGTTACGAGCGGCTGCTCGCCGGTTTGCCGCTGACGCCCTTGGCGCGTCTGCCCGGACGACAGTCGGGCTGGCATCTCTATGTGGTGCGGCTCGATGCCGGGGCGGGCATCACACGCCGGCAGCTGTTTGAGGCGATGCGCGCCGCTGGCATCGGCGTCCAGGTGCACTATATTCCTATCCACCTGCAGCCCTACTATCGTGACCAGGGGTTTGCCGAAGGTGATCTTCCCGGGGCCGAGGCGTTTTATCAATCGGTGTTGACGCTGCCGCTCTATCCGGGGCTGAGTGAGGTGCAGCAGGACGAGGTGGTGGAGGCGCTGCAGCAGGCTCTAGCTTAGGGAGCCTTTGAATGAATCTGAGCGAGCAGGATTTTGAGGCTGGCCGGGCCCTGGTTGAAGAGTAGATCGACCGCGCTCATGTAGGGCTCGAATCTGCTTTGGATCTGGGTATAGCGGGGGTGTTGGTAGTCGTCGAACTCCACCTGAATGCCAGCGGCGGAGAAGGCGTCGAGATCCAGGTAGTCACGGCCAAACGGGCCAGAGAGGTAGCGGTCGGCGCCACAGCTGCGGCAGAGATTGAGCAGCAGCTGGCTCTTTTCGCCGTCGACCATCAGCTGCGAACTGCGTAACAGAGGGGTATTGATGGCAAAGGCGTCGAGCAGGTAGCGGGTGAGGTGTAGATTAAGGTCGATGAGATACTGCCAATCTCGTTGGTAGCTGGCCTCGAAAAAGCCGGCATGCTCGGCAAAGTAGGGCGCTTTGGCGTAGTTGAAGCGCAGGCTGTCCCAATGTTTGCGACGCCAGCGCGGGTCGTCGGCCAGCGTTAAGCGGTGGATGACCAGATCGCCAAAACGGTGGCGGGTCTTGATCGGTACCGTGAGCCAGCACCAGCCATCGTGGGTGCGGATGCGGTTGCGATTGACCATGCTGTTCTTTTCAAACTGCACATGATCCAGGATGACGTGCAGATCGGAACGGGCGATGCGTTGGAAGTAGCCCAGCCAGGGCAGATAGGCGGGTTGGTTGATGGAGAGGATCATCGCGCAGGTGCCGGGGTTGGGTTGAGAGTGAGTGAGAGAGAGATGGTAGCGAAATGACAGAGATCCAGATAGGCGGACGGGTGATTGGCCGGCATCAGCCACCCTTCATCATCGCTGAGACGGGGATCAACCACTGCGGCGATCTGGAGCGTGCCTTCAAGATGATTCGCGCTGCCCGGCAGGTTGGGGCGGATGCGGTCAAGTTTCAGACATTTCAGGCGGAGGAGTTTTGCAGCGATCCTCAGCAGACCTACAGCTACCGCTCCCAGGGGCGTGAGGTGACCGAGTCGATGCTGGAGATGTTTCGCCGCCACCAGTTCGAGCCGGAGCAGTGGCGGCAGATCTGCGACTGTTGCGACGAAGAGGGAATCATCTTCCTCTCCACGCCGCAGAACCGCAGCGATCTGGATCTGCTGCTGGAGCTGGAGATCCCGGCGATCAAAGTCGGTTCCGATGATTTTACCAATCTGCCGCAGTTGCGCGACTATGCCTCCACTGGCCTGCCGATGATCGTTTCCGCTGGCATGGCCGACCTGGACGAGGTGGAGCAGGCGCTGCGGGCCATCGGCACGTTCAAGGGCCACCCGACAGTATTGCTGCACTGCGTTTCCCAATACCCGGCGCCGCCAGAAGATGCCAACCTGCGCAAGCTGACTAGCCTGCGGCGTGAATACCCTGAGCTGATCCTGGGTTACTCGGACCACACCCAGGGGGTGTTGGGGGCGGTGCTGGCGGTGGCATTCGGCGCGCGGGTGTTCGAGAAACACTTCACCCTTGATCACGATCTGCCAGGGCCGGACCATTGGTTCTCGGCGGATATCGGTGAGCTGCAGCAGTGGGTTGAGGCAGTCCGCCAGGCCCATCGGATGCTCGGCAGTGAAGCGGTGGAGCCGACAGCGGTGGAACGTAAGCACCGTGATGCGTTTCGTCGCAGCGTGGTAGCGATCCGTAATATTTCCAAGAATGAGCCCTTCTCGCCTGAGAATCTGGGTGTCCGGCGTCCGGGTAGCGGCCTGAAACCGAACCATATGGATGCATTTTTTGGCCACCGGGCGACCCGCACCATCGCCGCCGGTGAGTTGATCCACTGGTCTGACCGGGAGGGCAACTGGGTTGATTGAACTGCGCTGGCTGGTGGAGAGAGACGACTGAATGGCCAAGATCGACATGCTGCTGGTCTACCCCAAGGCCACCAAAGATTCACCCGTCAATCTGACGCCGCTCTCCATCCTCTATCCTGGCGCGCTGTTTGAGTCCCAGGGCAAGCGGGTCGCCTATTTTGACGCACGCTACGATCCACCGGAGCTGCTCGACGAGCTGATCGGCGAGGCGGACGAGATTGGCGTCAGTTGCTTCACTGGCTACCAGACCGGCCAAGCGGCACGCATCCTGAAACACGCCAAGCGCCTCAAGCCTGGCATCATCACCGGGGTCGGCGGCCACCATGCCCGCATCCTGCCGGAGCAGTGCCTGAGCGAGCCGTTTGTCGACAAGGTCTGGCGGGAGCGGGTCTACGGCGAACACCTCTTTCCCTACAACGAACGCACCAAACACATGTTTGCGCGCGGTGACATGCAGTATTTCACCTCGCGAGGCTGCCCCTTCCCCTGCACCTTCTGCGCCCTCACCTCGCCCTGGAAGCCGAAACCGATCGACGAACTGGAGCGGGAACTGAAGATCATTCACCACGATGTGGGCTTCGACGAGATCTCCTTCAGCGACCCGAATATCGGCTTTGGTGTCTGGAAGGATGACGAGGGCAGGAACGTGCGTATGGACCGGGTCAGACGCATCCAGGAGATAGGCCGGCTGATGCGCGACCTGGGGGTGCGCTGGGACGGCAATATACGGGCCCCCTACCTGTCGCCGGAGATGGTGGAGGCGCTGGTGGAGGCCAGTTGCTTCTCCATCGAGATCGGCTGCGAATCGGGCAACGACCACTTCCTGCGCAAGGTGATCCGCAAGGGGCATGGCGTGAAGGCGATCTGTGAGGCGGCGCAGAACGTGCGCGGCTCCGGGGTCTCGATCATGTACAGCTTTATCGCCAACATGCCGCGCGAGACCCCGGCGATGCTGCGCGATACCCTCGACCTGATCGACTGGATTGTCGATACCGATCCGGATGCGCGGGTCTCGATCTACAACTACGCTCCCTATCCCGGCTCGCCGATGTATGAGGATGCGCTGGCCGGGGTCGACGGCTATCCGCGCTTCGAGCCGCCCGCCAGCATGGAGGGGTGGGGCAGGCTGAAACTGATGCAGTCGCCGATTTACTGGATCGCCGGGCTCAACTTCCGCATGGACAACACTCGCAAGAACTTCCCTGGTGACGACTGGCGGCTGATCGAACCCTACGTCGAGCTGGCCCGCGACAAGTGGCAGCGGCGCGATGTGGCTGAGTTTCCCTGCGATGAGGTGGAGCGGCTGATCGAGGCGCAGGTGCAGAAACGGCGCGCCGGGGATGCTTTGATGTTGGCCGAGGCCGGGGTCTGAAGCCCGCCATGGAACGTCTACGTCTTTTGTGTTTCCACGGTGGATAGGCTTTTCAATTTGAGCATTGGCGAACAGCATAACTTGTGTGGCGAGGAGCAACCATGAACCTGGCTGAGTTCGGCAATCTGTTTATCCGCTTCATCCAGTTCAAGAAGAATCCCTTCCACCCGCTGGTCTGGATCAATGGTGAGCCGGAACTGGGCAAGAATATCTCAGTGGGGGGGATGTCGGAGATCAACGCCACCGGGGCGCGGCTGGTGATCGGTGACGATTGCGACATCGCTTCCTTCGTGGCGATCAATTGTGTCGACTCTCACAAGCACTGCATCGGTATCTCAGATGAGGTGGAGCGGCGGGATATCATCATCGAAAACAATGTGTTCATCGGTTCTCACGCTGTGGTCAAGGGCGGGGCGATGATTGGCCACCACTCGGTTGTTGCCGCAGGCAGCGTAGTGGATGGGGTGACCATCCCCCCCTACTCTCTGGTCTATGGTAATCCGATGCAGGTGAAGGCCGGTTACTATCGGGAGCGGTGTCAGGGATGCCTAAAATGATATTTTCAGATGAGTGGAGGCAGGCCTGCGCCACCGGCCATCAACATAGTATCTGGTCCTGGTCAGATCTGCTCTCTCTCTATCTCGCCACTGCGCCAGACACATGCTCAACTCGAATGTGCTGGAGCTGGGTACCGGAGCGGGTGCCAATATCAGTTTGTTCCCGCAGCAGGGGCTGAGCTACTACGGTATCGAGGGGGAGTGCGATGGCGGTCGAGTGGTTGCGGGAACGTTTTCCTGAGTATGCCGAGACGATTGCCTGCGGCGATTTTACTCGTGAGATCCCCTGGCCGGGGCCCTTCGCCCTGATCGTCGATCGTGCCTCACTGATCCATAACACCACCGTCGCCATTCAATAGACCTTGGAGTGCTGTTACGATCGCCTCAGCCCGGCCGGTTCTTTCTCGGGGTCAACTGGTGCTCCACCGCCTACTCTGAATTCGACAAGGGCGAGCCGGCGGAGGACGCGCAGACAAAGCGCGGTTTTCGTTCAGGCCCTTTTTCCGGGGTGGAGTGGGTCCACTTCTCAGAGGAACTGCACTTGCAGGAGCTATTTGGTTGATTTGAGCTGCTGTTTCTGGAATATACCCGCAAGCAGCGCCTGATCGATCCGCAGGAGCATGACTTTAAGTTTGCCTCCTGGAGTCTGCTGGCGCGCAAGCCGGGATAGTTGATAACGAACGATGATGCACAAAAGAGAACTTTTTCGCTGGTTCCTATGCGTGGCACTGCTGCCCGCCAGCGGGTTTGCCAGGGTGGAGAAGACGGTTGACCCAACTACCCAACTCAGTAGTTGGAAACTGTCACAGGCGGGCCTTGAGCTGAAGCTGGTCCAGCGCCTGCCGGATCAGACTCGGGGCTTTTTTCAGGCGCGGGGCTTTTCCAAGACCATAGCGGACCAGATCGCCACCCACTGTGTGCTGCAAACTATCGCCAGAAACCGCGCCAGCGATGCCGCTGCTGGAGCGATTAGTATCGATCTCAACGAATGGCGCATCCGCCAGGGGGATAAGGTCCGGGGGCTCAAACTGAAAGAGAGCTGGGATGCGGAGTGGGGCGACGACCAGGTGAGTGCGGCCTCCCGCATCGCCTTTCGCTGGGCGACCTTCCCAACCCGGCAGACCTTTGAACCTGCCGGGGACTATAACTGGGGTATGACAAGCTTTGGGCCGCTGCCCGGAAGCCGCTTCGATCTGAAAGTGGTTTGGAGAGAGGGCGATGAGCAGAAAATCGTATGGATAGAGGCGCTCGAGTGTGCGGAAGATCGTTAAGATGAACAAAACTATCATTGGAACTTTTTTGGCGTCTCTGTTGCTGCTGTTTTGCAGCCGACTCGCTGCTGAGCAATTGCTGACGCGTCTTACAGATCAGCCGGAGGCACCCGCTTTTGATCTGCCGGATATGGATGGTGAGGCGCACTCGCTGGCAAGTTACAGAGGGCGGCCGGTGATCGTGAATTTCTGGGCGACTTGGTGCCCACCCTGCCGTGCCGAGCTGCCGTCGATGAATCGTGGCTGGGCGAAGATCAAGGATCAGGGAATCGCGATGATCGCGATCAACGTGGGCGAGGATGAGGAGACCATCTTCAGCTTCATGGGCGACTACCCGATCGACTTCCAGGTGTTGCTCGACCAGTCGGGCCAGACTATCCAGCGCTGGCCGATCAAGGGCCTGCCCACCACCTTTGTGATTGATCCAGAGGGGCGGCTGGTCTACCGCGCCATCGGCGGCCGCGAGTGGGACGCCGATGAACTGCTCGATCTGGTGCGCAAACTGAAGTGAACATGTATAGGCCGAGCCATGCCCGACATCATGCGTGATTTCAGCGGGTTGCAAGTGACGGTCATGGGCCGCCCTATCTTTATTTAATTGCCGGATTAACAACACGGCGGTCTTTCATTTTGAGCCCCCATCAGTGGGAAACGGGCAGACATGGCCGCTGTTGCCTTCAGAGCGCTGCTATCGCGCTAATCATCAGATCCATCAGCCAGCAACGAGGCTCAGTGCAGGTTCCTCTCCATCACTTTCGTTATCGTCGTTACTGGCCGGAACGCCCGGTTGCGTATGGCGTTCGTGCAGGAACTTGACCACTTCGGCGCGGTAGTGATTGTAAGTTGGGTTCTCGGCCAAGGTCAGGCGATCACGCGGGCGCGGCAGGTCGATATCGAGGATCTCGCCGATGGTGGCCGACGGGCCGTTGCTCATCATCACGATACGATCAGAGAGCAGCACCGCCTCGTCCACGTCGTGGGTGATCATGATCACAGTGTTGTTGAGCCGCGCCTGGATCTCCATCAACGAGTCCTGCATGTGGGTGCGGGTCAGGGAGTCGAGGGCGCCGAAGGGTTCATCCATCAGCAACACCTTGCGCTCCTGCTTTGACTTGGTCTTCTTGAAGAGCTGATCGACCGCTAGGCGCACGTTGTCGTAGACGCTGAGCCAGGGCATCAGCGAGTGGTGCTGAAATACCACGGCACGATCGGGGCCGGGTTCAGTCACCTCTTTGCCTTCCAGAATCACGCCACCCTCTGTGGCATTCAACAGACCGGCGATGATATTGAGTACGGTGGATTTACCGCAGCCCGAGTGGCCGATCAGCGAGATGAACTCGCCCTGTTTTACCTCCAGCTTGACGTCTTTCAGCACATTCAGCGGACCGTTATCGGTGGGGAAGGTGATGCTGATGTGGTCGATGTTCAGATAACTGTTCATTTCATTGCACCTTGTGCGATTCACAATCGTTGTTTATTCCGGCTTTCAATTTTCAACTTGTAGATCTGTCTTTAGCCGGGCATGTCCGGATAAAGGCAGATCTAGATTGCGGCTTGCGTTAATGAAGAACTGCGTTCTTGTCCCAGCTGGTTCTGCGTTGCAGCATCAACATGCCGCGGTCGAGCAGGAAGCCGATGAGGCCGATCACCAGTACTGCGACCATGATGCGCGCCTNGCGAGTTGGAACTGCCGTTCTGGAACTCGTCCCAGACGAACTTGCCGAGGCCGGGGTTCTGCGCCAGCATCTCGGCAGCGATCAGTACCATCCAGCCGATGCCCAGGGAGAGACGCAGGCCGGTGAAGATCATCGGCATGGCGGAGGGCAGGATGATCTTGAAGGTTTTGGTGGTGGCGTTAAGACGCAGCACGCGGCTGACGTTGATCAGATCCTTGTCGACACCGTTCACGCCCACCGTAGTATTGATGATGGTCGGCCAGAGGCAGCAGAGGGTGACGGTGATCGCCGAAGTGAGAAATGACTTGGAGAATGCCGGGTCGTTGCTCACATAGACGGCAGATACCACCATGGTGACTAGTGGTAGCCAGGCGAGTGGCGATACCGGTCGGAGATCTGGCCCCAGCGCCGCATCTGAGTCAGGTACCAGACCGCATCGGAGTCGTAGGGATAGGTGGCGTTGTAG
>NZ_AFOC01000051.1:0-25994 GCF_000224455.1 endosymbiont of Riftia pachyptila (vent Ph05) | reverse complement strand
GCACGCCCGGCCGCAGCTTTGGATATATCCGCCGCGTCCGCTATTGACTCAATCAGTTCGGTCTTGTTCATTAATCGCTTTCCCCCATACTGGCTTCCGGCTTAATTATTTACCGGATCCAAATTATCTGTGTGACGCCCCATTTGTTGGGCCGTGAATCGCCGGGAATTTATACCCACTGCCGGAAATCGTGTCAAGCAACGGGTTCCTCTAAACCGAGCGCCCTCCGGCACTTCAAACAACACTTAATGGGTCGTCACATCAGAGGTTTTTTGCCCCAACGGCTCTTCACTCTCGGTAGATTTCTTTACGCTTTCTGCCTCGCCATTCAACCGGCTGGGCATCTCCACAAGCGCAATCTCCAGCACCTCATCGATCCACCTTACCGGCTTGATCACGAGATTCTGCTTGATATTCTTCGGTATCTCCACCAGATCCCGTTCGTTCTCTTCCGGGATCACCACCGTTACGATACCACCACGATGCGCGGCAAGCAGCTTCTCTTTGAGTCCACCGATTGGCAGCACCTCGCCCCGCAGGGTGATCTCACCAGTCATCGCAACATCTGCCCGTACCGGGATACCAGTCAGCGCTGAGACTAGTGAGGTGCACATACTGATGCCGGCACTCGGACCATCCTTCGGCGTAGCGCCTTCCGGCACATGGATGTGGATATCATATTTCTGGTAGAAGCTGCTCTCCAGACCCAGGGATTTCGCCCGGCTGCGCACCACCGTCATCGCTGCCTGGATCGACTCCTGCATTACCTCACCGAGCTGGCCAGTATGGCTCAGCCGCCCCTTGCCCGGCATCAGCGCCGCCTCGATGCGCAGCAGTTCGCCACCCACCTCTGTCCAGGCCAGACCGATCACCTGTCCGACCTCGTCGTGATCATCTGCTCGCCCGTAGCGGAAACGCTTCACGCTCAAGTAGGACTCCAACCGCTTGGGGGTGACTGTGATCTTGCTTGCAGGCTTCTTTAGCAGGATCTCCTTGACCACCTTGCGACAGACCTTGGCGACCTCGCGCTCCAGGTTACGTACCCCCGCCTCGCGAGTGTAGTAGCGCACGATATCGCGGACCGCCGCCTCACGAAACACCATCTCATCCGGCTTGAGTCCGTTGTTCTCCATCTGCTTCGGTACCAGATAGCGCTCCGCGATGTTGACTTTCTCGTCTTCAGTGTAGCCAGAGAGACGGATCACCTCCATGCGATCCAGCAACGCCGGCGGGATATTCAGAGTATTGGCGGTGGCCACAAACATCACTTCGGAGAGATCGAAATCGACCTCGAGATAGTGATCGTTGAAGGTGTGATTCTGCTCTGGATCGAGCACCTCCAGCAACGCGGAGGCGGGATCGCCGCGAAAATCCATCGCCATCTTGTCGATCTCATCAAGTAGAAACAACGGATTCCGCGTCCCCACCTTGCTGAGATTGTTGATGATCTTGCCGGGAAGCGCGCCGATATAGGTGCGTCGGTGACCTCGGATCTCCGCCTCATCACGCACTCCACCCAGAGCCATACGGGTGAACTTGCGGTTGGTGGCGCGGGCGATGGACTGCCCGAGTGAGGTCTTGCCAACACCCGGCGGTCCAACCAGACAGAGGATCGGGCCCTTCAACTTACGCACCCGCTGCTGCACCGCCAGATATTCAAGGATGCGCTCTTTAACCTTATCCAGCCCGTAGTGATCCTCTTCCAACACGCTTTCTGCGCGTCCAATGTCGTTGCGGATCTTAGAACGTTTTTTCCAGGGCAGCCCAACCAAGGTGTCGATGTAGTTGCGCACCACGGTGGCCTCAGCCGACATCGGCGACATCAGCTTGAGCTTGTTCAGCTCCGCCTGGGCCTTCTCCCTGGCCTCCTTGGTCATTCCAACCTCGTCGATCTTCTTGCTAAGCTCCTCGACCTCGTTGGGCGCCTCATCCAGATCCCCCAGCTCCTTCTGGATCGCCTTCATCTGCTCGTTCAGATAGTACTCGCGCTGGTTCTTCTCCATCTGCCGTTTAACCCGGCCTCGGATACGCTTTTCCATCTGCAAGATGTCGTTTTCGCCCTCCATCAAACCCATCAGATGCTCAAGGCGCTCACGCACATCGGGCATCTCAAGCACATGCTGCTTCTCTTCCAACTTGAGCGACATGTGGGCGGCAATGGTATCGGCAAGGCGGCTCGGCTCATCAATGCTTGAGAGCGAGGTCAGCACCTCGGGCGGTACCTTTTTGTTGAGCTTTACATACTGATCAAATAGGGAAGTGGCAGAACGCATCAGCACCTCTATCTCCCGCTCTTCCAGTGAAAGCTCATCACTGAGGCTCTCAATCTGCGCGGTAAAATAGTCGTCAGTTGAGACAAACTCAACGACCCTGGTGCGTTCACCCCCCTCCACCAGCACCTTTACCGTGCCATCCGGCAATTTCAGCAGTTGCAGGATATTTGCGAGTGTTCCAATGCCATACATATCCCCTACTTCGGGGTCATCCACATCAGCGCTCTTCTGCGCTGCCAGCAGGATCTGCTTGTTGCTTTGCATTGCGGCATCAAGCGCGCGGATCGATTTGTCTCGTCCGACAAAAAGGGGGATCACCATGTGTGGGTAGACCACCACATCCCGCAGCGGCAACACAGGAACGATATTCATTGAGTGTTCAGTCATTCCAGAACTCTTCTCTTCTTGGGCCATTAAGGCATGCCCCCAATAGACAGACGGATTCCACCCAGCCACCACTGTGATGGGGCCATGGCGTCTGTGATGGATAGATCAACGGCAGACTAGCAACGGCAAGCTACTGCCAGCGTTTGTCATACAACGTACGGATAGAATTGGGGTGTCCCGGGGAAAATTCAAGCATAAAAACCCTCCGGCGAGCTCAAATCACCCACCGGAGAACTTTTAAGATCAGTCAGAAGCGGCAATCTGCTGCTGCTCCCCTCCGCCGTAGATCATCAGCGGCTCCGTCTCCCCGGCGATGACCGATTCATCCAGCACCACCTTGGAAACATTATCCATAGAGGGCAGGTCATACATGGTGTCGAGCAACACCTGTTCCAGGATGGTGCGCAGGCCGCGTGCACCCGTCTTGCGCTCCATCGCCTTGCCTGCGATGGCGCGCAGAGCGTCCGCGCGGATCTCAAGTTCGCACCCTTCCATTTCGAACAGCCGTCCATACTGCTTGGTAAGCGCATTCTTTGGCTCGGTGAGGATCTTCACCAGCGAATCCTCATCCAGTTCCTGGAGGGTCGCGACCACCGGTAGACGGCCGACAAACTCAGGAATCAGCCCATATTTAATCAAATCTTCCGGCTCCACATCAACGATGATCTCGCCCACCGAACGCGCTTCGTCCTTGCTGTGGACCTCAGCGGAGAACCCAATACCTCCCTTCTCCGAACGATCTTTGATCACCTTCTCTAAGCCCGAAAAGGCACCGCCGACGATGAACAGGATATTGGAGGTGTCAACCTGCAGGAACTCCTGCTGCGGATGCTTGCGCCCGCCCTGGGGCGGCACCGAGGCGACTGTACCCTCGATCAGCTTCAGCAGCGCCTGCTGCACACCCTCGCCAGAGACGTCCCGGGTGATGGAAGGATTGTCAGACTTGCGGGAGATCTTATCGATCTCATCAATGTAGACGATGCCGGTCTGCGCCTTCTCTACATCATAATCGCACTTCTGCAACAGCTTCTGGATGATATTCTCAACATCCTCGCCCACATAGCCTGCTTCTGTCAGAGTGGTCGCGTCCGCGATGGTGAAGGGTACATCAAGGAGGCGCGCCAGCGTCTCCGCCAGCAGAGTTTTACCTGATCCGGTGGGGCCGATCAGCAGGATATTCGATTTGGCAAGTTCGATATCGCTCTCTTTGCCGAGGCTCTCCAGACGCTTGTAATGATTGTAGACCGCCACCGAGAGCACCTTTTTTGCGCGCTGCTGGCCGATGACGTATTGATCAAGGGTTTTATTGATCTCGTGAGGACGGGGCAGGCTATCTGAGGATTTCTCGCCAGACTCATGCATCTCTTCACGGATGATGTCGTTGCAAAGTTCGACACACTCGTCGCAGATGAAAACTGATGGACCAGCAATCAGCTTCCGCACTTCATGCTGGCTTTTGCCGCAAAATGAACAGTAAAGCAGTTTACCGTCGTCGTTCTTACCGTTCTTGTCGCCGCTCATCTATACAATCTCCTGCGAGAGTTTACTGGTCCGCATCCCGTTCTCCCGAGCATGCCTAATCATATCGAACCCAAACCTGATGGCAAGGTAGCACGCCACAAACTGACTCATCCAGACAAATTCGGAGTAACTGAGGAAGCCACACCCTCTATTCGCCCGCCGCCAGGCTGCGCTGCGCCAACACCTGATCGATCAGGCCGTAGGCAACAGCATCTTCACCACCCAAAAAATTATCACGTTCCGTATCCGCTGCAATCTGCTTCAGCGACTGCCCGGTATGGTGAGCCAAGATCTCGTTAAGTCTCTCGCGCAGCAACAGAATCTCTTTTGCGTGGATCTCGATGTCCGACGCCTGCCCCTGAACACCACCCAACGGCTGATGGATCATCATGCGTGAGTTGGGCAGGCAATAACGCTTGCCAGGCGCCCCCCCCGTCAACAGCAACGCACCCATACTGGCAGCCTGGCCAATGCACATAGTACTGACGTCCGGACGGATAAACTGCATGGTGTCGTAGATTGACATGCCTGCTGTAACCGAGCCGCCCGGTGAATTGATATAGAGGTGAACATCCTTGTCCGGATTCTCGGATTCAAGAAACAGCAGCTGCGCCACCACCAGGTTGGCCATGTTATCTTCCACCGGACCCACCAGGAAGATCACCCTCTCCTTCAGCAAGCGCGAATAGATATCGAAGGATCGCTCGCCTCGCGCCGTCTGTTCAATGACGATCGGCACCAAACCCAGATTCTGTGTATCCACTCCACCCATGTTTTGTATATCGGTCATCTCTTCGAAATCCTTAGGGCCGACAGGCCCATTACCCTATGCTCGGCAGGGGATGGTGGTGCCATCCCAAAGACCAGGCTTCAGCACAATCCTCCCGCCCCAAAACCTGGCCTGTTGCCAGCTCGGCGGATCAGCTTTCCGCGGTCAGCTCCGCAAAATTTGTCGGCTCATCGACAACATCAGCCTGCTCCATGACCCAGTCGACCACCTGATCTTCCAGCACCACATTCTGTACTGCGGCAAGCTGCTCCTGATTCGCGTAGTAGTGCTTGATCACTTCCTCAGGCTGCTCATAGCTGGCGGCGAACTCCTCGATGGTCTGACGAACCCGCTCATCATCCAGTTTAATCGAGTTCTTCTTGATCACTTCCGCGATCAGCAGTCCTAGCCCGACCCGGCGCTTGGCCTGAGACTCAAACATGTCGCGTGGCAGCTCCATGGAGGAGGAACCGGCAGGCAGGCGACTGCGAGTCTGATTACGCAGCGCGTCGATCTCCTCGTCCACCAGCGCCGTCGGCACGTGCAGCTCATTACATTCGATCAGCAGGTCCATCGCCTGCCCTTTGAGACGCGCCTTGATTCGCTGTTTCAGCTCGTTCTCCATATTCTCGCGGATATCGCTCTTCAGCTTCTCCACACCCTCGTCGGAACCGAACTCTTTGGCGAACGCATCATCGAGCTCAGGCAGTACCGCCTCAGCCACTTCGATCACGTCCACCTCAAAGGTTACAGGCTTACCCGCCAGCTTTTCCACCCGGTAGTCTTCAGGGAATTTGAGTTCCAGGGTGCGGCTCTCACCGGCCAGGGCGCCGATCAGGCCGGATTCAAAACCGTCGATCATGCTGTTGGAACCCAGCACCAGCGGCACATCATTGGCGCTGCCACCATCGAAGGCCTCACCATCCATAATGCCCTTAAAGTTGATCTTGACCTGATCCTGCTCTGCCGCGGCGCGCTCCACCGGATTCCAGCTGATGCGCTGCCCACGCAGCTTCTCGATCATATCCTCTACGTCCTGGTCGACCACCTGGGCCACCGGGCGGGTAATCTTGCCCTCGATCTTTGCCAGCTCGATCTCCGGCATCACCTCCAGTGTCGCGGTATAGGCGAAGACACTCTCATCATCGCTCTGTTTGGGCTCAATCTTCGGCGGACCAACAGGATTGAGGTTCTGCTGCTGCAGCGCATCCTGATAACTCGACTCCACCAGCGAGCCGTAGACCTCCTGCAACACCTGAGAACCATACTGACGGCGCAGCATCCGCATCGGCACCTTGCCAGGACGAAAACCATCCATGCGGGCAGTGCGACCGATCTCTTCCAGGCGTCTGCTTACCTCTTCCTCGACCCGCTCAGCAGGCAACTCCACAGAGAGGATCCGCTCCAGACCTTCCCCTGATTCCAGCGATACTTGCATCAATCTCGTCTCCTGGCAGCGCAGGCCACCTCACAATTTTAAAGTCTCTAAGTTGAATTCAGATCGAACCCCGTAACCGGGATTATGATAAATTTGGTGCGAAAGGGGAGACTCGAACTCCCACGGGTTGCCCCACTGGAACCTAAATCCAGCGCGTCTACCAATTCCGCCACTTTCGCATATCCGCACTTCCGGCGTAGAATCGTGCATTATATCCACATATTGACAGCGCATCCACGCCGGAAGTCACACCAGGATCGTCAACTGGGCTCGATCCGGTCGACCCTCTGGAAACCACGCGGCAATTTGTTGCCACGACGTCCCCGCTCACCCTGATAGCTATCAAGATCGGATGACTTCAGGGTGATATGGCGCTTGCCCGCATAAGCAGTAAGCGCGCTCCCTGCCGGCACCACCGCCAGGGCAATTACAAACTCCTCGCGCGACGCCACTCGCTTCGGCGGGATCCCGATAATCTTGTTGCCCTTGCCGCGATTCAGCTCGGGCAACTCCGCCAGCGGGAAGACCAGCATGCGACCCTCATTGGTGATCGCCACCACCCGCTCACCATCCGGATCATGCACCGGTAGCGGCGGCAGCACCTTCGCCCCCTTCGGCAGAGTCAACAGCACCTTGCCTGCCTTGTTCTTCGATTGCATCACCTCGAGCTGTACACGGAAGCCGTAGCCCGCATCCGAGGCGAGCAGATACCACTGTTTGGCATCACCGCCGAGCACCGCACAGAAGCTGGTCCCCACCGGCGGCGCAAGGCGACCGGTCAGCGGCTCACCCTGACTCCGCGCCGACGGCAGGGTATGTGCCGGCAGCGCGTAGCTGCGCCCGCTGGAGTCGAGAAACACCGCAGCCTGGTTGCTGCGCAGCTGCGCCGCAGCGAGATAGTGATCACCCGCCTTGTAGCTGAGCCCGGCGGGATCGATCTCATGCCCCTTGGCGGCGCGCACCCAACCCTTCTCCGAGAGTACCACCGTAACCGGCTCGCTGGGGCTCAGATCGGTCTCGGAGAGTGCCTCCGCCGCCGCCCGCTCGACGATAGGAGAGCGGCGTTCGTCACCAAACCGTTCCGCATCGGCCTCAATCTCCTTACGGATCAGGGTGCGCAGGCGTTGCTTGGAGCCGAGGGTCTTCTGCAGCCAGTCGCGCTCCTGCTCCAGCTCATCCTGCTCGCCGCGGATTTTGAACTCCTCCAGCTTCGCCAGGTGGCGCAGCCGCAGATTGAGGATCGCCTCGGCCTGCCGCTCGGAGAGAGCAAAGCGGCGCATCAGCTCCGCCTTAGGGTCATCCTCATAGCGAATGATGGCGATCACCTCGTCGATATTGAGGTAGGCGATCATCAGACCTTCGAGGAGATGCAGCCGATCCAGCACCTGATCGAGCCGATATTGCAGCCGCCTAGTCACCGTCGCGGTGCGAAACGCCAGCCACTCCCGCAGCAGGCTCAGCAAATCCTTCACCTCAGGGCGACCATTGGTGCCGATCAGGTTGATATTGACGCGATAGCTGCGCTCCAGGTCGGTACTAGCGAACAGATGCGACATCAGGCGCTCTACATCGATCCGATTGGAGCGCGGCACAATCACCAGCCGAGTCGGGCTCTCATGATCCGACTCATCACGCAGATCCTCCACCATCGGCAGTTTCTTCGCCTGCATCTGCGCCGCGATCTGCTCCAACACCCGCGCCCCGGAGACCTGGTGCGGCAGCGTGGTAACAATGATCTCGCCCTGCTCGCGCTCATAGCGGGCACGCATGCGGATCGAGCCCTTGCCGCTGACATAAATCTTTCGAATCTCCTCCGGCGGGGTGATGATCTCCGCCTCGGTGGGGTAGTCCGGCCCTTTGATGTGGTCGAGCAGATCATCGAGGCTCGCCTTGGGCGACTCCAGCAGATGCACGCAGGCGGCGGCCACCTCGCGTAGATTGTGCGGCGGGATGTCGGTGGCCATGCCCACCGCGATACCGGTGGAACCGTTGAGCAACACATTGGGCAGGCGTGCCGGCAGCAGCGACGGCTCCTGCAGAGTGCCGTCGAAGTTCGGCTGCCACTCCACCGTGCCCTGGCCCAGCTCAGAGAGCAGCACCTGTGAATAGGGGGTGAGGCGCGACTCAGTGTAACGCATCGCGGCGAAGGATTTTGGATCGTCCGGCGAGCCCCAGTTGCCCTGCCCATCCACCAGCGGATAGCGGTAGGAGAAGGGCTGCGCCATCAGCACCATCGCCTCGTAGCAGGCAGAGTCACCGTGGGGATGGAACTTGCCGAGCACATCACCCACGGTGCGCGCCGACTTCTTGAACTTGGCCGCCGCGCTCAGTCCCAGCTCCGACATGGCGTAGACGATACGTCGCTGCACCGGCTTGAGACCGTCGCCGATGTGCGGCAGGGCGCGGTCGAGGATGACGTACATGGAGTAGTCGAGATAGGCCTTCTCAGTGAAAAGGCTGAGCGGCAGTCGCTCCACCCCTTCCAGGCTCTGATCGATGGTATCGCTCATCTGGGCAGCTTTTCTTCCAGTCATAAAGGGCCAAAGGGCCCGAAACAGCCGGAGATAATACGGAATGCCCCAGAATTAGGGAATACGCAGGGGAATCAACTCAGCCGCAGGCGCAGCCAGAACAGAAGCAGGGTCGGCAGCAGAAACAGTCCCAGACCGAGCAGAATCGACAGCCAAAGCACTGCAAACTCACCGCTCAAGCCACCCACACCCCCAAGCAGAAACAGCAGAGCACCGAGCCCCAGGGCGTGATTGATCCAGCGCTCGTGCCGATAGCCGTTACCCGGCGCCAGGCGATAGAGCTGTCGCAAACCATCCAGCAGCAGATACCAGGCGGCTGACAGGGCGATCAGATAGGGCAGCAGCCCGATCAGATCCCAGGCGTTGAGCAACCAGAACAGCTGTGCCGTCAGCAACAGCAGGCCGATCACAGAGAAGCGCAGCTGTGCCACCGCCCGACTTCTCAGCCAGCGTGGATAGTGCTGCAGCAAAAGGCCAAACAGAAAAAAGGGCAACACCCCATAGAGCAGATTGAAGGCCTGCGGCGCCAGCTCCAGGCTCAGCCCAGCCCAAACCGCAAGAGAAAACCCCAGCACCCCCTCCAGACTCAGCAGCGACAAGGGAGACCAGCAGACCCGATCCCACCAGGTCGGATCCCGATGCGCTTGCTGGTTGAAGGATGTTAGCGGGGTGATACACATGACGGCAGACCAAAGATTCTGATCAGATGATAAAACAGCTGCGCGCATCATCGACAATGACAATCCGCAAGCCCTACTGGCACTGCTTGCCGACCGAGCGATCCGGGCCCTTGCCTTCTGTAGAGTCACCCAGCGCCCACTTCAACAGCGGCGGGGTGGCCAGGGTCGTCACCATCACCATCATCAAGACCGCCGAAAACATCGCCTTGTCGATCACATTCAGACTGATGCCGATGGAGGCAAACACCAGCCCCACCTCACCCCGTGGCATCATGCCAATGCCCACCGCCAAACGCCTGCGATCAGCCCCCATCACACCCAGACCTGCCACCAGTTTGCCGAGCACCGCCACCAGGGTCAGTCCTGCCGAGAGCAGCAGCACCTGCGGATCGAGAAAGCTCTCCAGCTTCACCTGTATGCCCATCAGGACAAAGAAGATCGGCACCAGAATCGCCTCCAGCGGCGCGAACAGCTCCTTGATCGAGTATTTGTGCTTACGGTAGTCGCCCCAGGCCTGGAAGTGACTGTCGAGCATCAACAGACCAGCGGCGAATGCACCAACAATGGTCGCCAGACCCACCAGATTGGCCAGCCAGGCAAGCGTCATGACAAACACAAACGGGATAAAGAGCTTCGCCTCCACCACCTCCATGTGTCGCAGCAGGCGGATCAGGGCGCGGATGATATGCGGCCCGAGCAGTAGCACACTGGCGATAAACAGGCTCGCCAACAGGATGATACGCAGGATCTCATCCAGTTCGATACTGCCGGTGACCACGATGCCGGAGACGATCGCCAGCATCACCAGACCGAGCACGTCGTCCATCACCGCCGCACCGACAACCACCTGGGCCACCCCGGAGCGACTCTGGCCGAGATCCTGCAATACCCGGGCAGTGATACCGATGCTGGTGGCACCCAGCGTCGCGCCGAGAAACATATGCTGGGTGTGGGGGGCATCCGGCGTCAGCCACCAGGTGACTAGAAAGCCGAGCGCAAAGGGAGCCAGTACACCGATCAGCGCCACCCGCAGAGAGTCACCACCGACCCGCTGCAGCTGCGCTACGCAGGTATCCAGACCGATATGAAACAACAGAAAGATCACGCCGTAGCGGGAGAAGACATCCACCGCCTGGGCCACCGACAGATACTCGCGCCCATGCGGGCCGCTCACCACCTGCAGGAAGCCAGCGGCATACTCAGGCCCGACCAGCTGCTGCACCGCCTGTTCCAGCGACAACCCCGACATCACCAGACCCGACAACTCGGTGCAGCCAACCCCTTCGCGCAACACGCTCATCAGCTCGAAGCCGGCGAAGTGCAGCAGGTTACCCAGCACCACCCCCATCACCAGCTCACCCAGCACCGAGGGCTGCTTCAACTGGCGCGCCGTGTAGCGTCCGATCAGTGCCGCGATCAGGATCAGGGTGACGCCAAAGATCACTGGCGCCACCGGGTCGCCATGCGAGAGACCTGTAGCGATATTCGGCTCAGCGACCATCACACCCCTCATTCACGCCGCAGCGAAAAAGGTCTGCGGCAGAGGAACCATCGTTACTGGCAGTTTACTACAAGGTCAGGCCGACCACTTTAATGGAAACAAAGAGGTGCACAGTGTGGAGAGATAGAGAACGGTGGAACCCTGTCACCAGGGATACTCAGGCTCTAGGGAGAAACGTCAAACCTGGAGCAGGGATTCTGGGCAAAAGCGTGGCTTTCTATTCAGCATGCCATTCCACTCGCATCGCGGCGCGGCACGGCGCCCCCTCTTCCTACTCCCGCTCTTCGATCCAGGCCGCCTGGATCGCCTCGAGGACCCTTTCGCCGGAGTGCTCCGGGTCATCGTCGAAGTCATCGAGCGCCATCACCCAGTTGCGCAGGTCGACAAAGTTGACCTGTGTCGGATCCACCTCAGGGTAGGCCTCGTCCAGCTCGATGGCGATATCCTGGATATCGATCCACTTCAGTCCCATGACATGCTCCTCGCTCAGTGGCTCTCTGAGACCATGTTGATGGTGTATTTGGGAATCTCGATCACCAGATCCTCATCCCCTACCCGCGCCTGACAGCTAAGGCGCGACTCCGGCTCCAGCCCCCAGGCCTTGTCGAGCAGGTCATCCTCCTCCTCAGTCGACTCCTCCAGGGAATCAAAACCCTCACGCACGATCACGTGGCAGGTGGTGCAGGCGCAGGACTTCTCACAAGCATGCTCGATCTCGACGCCGCCGGCCAGCGCCGCATCGCAGATGGTGGTGCCTGGCTCCGCCTCGATCACGGCACCCTCGGGGCAGATCTCTTCGTGGGGCAGGAAGATCAACTGGGTCATTACGGCTTCTCCTGCTGAAACTCACTCAAATTCATTAACACTGTGGCCAGCCATCGCCTGCTGGATACTCTGATTCATGCGCCGCTCGACGTAGAAGCCACAGGCCTTCTCCAGCGCCGAAATCGCCTGCTTGATCTCGGCCAGGCTATCGGCGCGGGAGAGGTCACGCAGCTGCTGCAGGGCGGCATCGATGGTGGCGCGCTCGTCACTATCGAGCAACCGCTCGCCATCTGCGGCCAGCGCTGCTTCCAGCGCCTCAATCACCCGATCCGCTTCCACCTGCTGCTCACGCAGAGCACGCGCCTGTTTGTCATCATCGGCATGGTCGATAGAGGCGCGCAGCATGCTTTCGATCTCGTTATCGGTCAGCCCGTAGGAGGGTTTGACCTCGATCTGTGCCTGCACCCCGCTGCTCTGCTCCACCGCCATCACGCTGAGCAGGCCATCCGCATCCACCGAGAAGGTGACGCGAATGCGCGCCGCGCCGGCCACCATCGGTGGGATACCGCGTAGCTCGAATCGCGCCAAGGAGCGGCAATCGCTGACCAGCTCCCGCTCACCCTGCAGCACGTGGATCGCCATCGCCGTCTGGCCATCCTTGAAGGTGGTGAACTCCTGGGCGCGGGCCACCGGGATGGTGGTGTTGCGGCTGATCAGCTTCTCCACCAGCCCACCCATAGTCTCGATGCCGAGCGAGAGGGGGATCACGTCGAGCAGCAGCATCTCGTCATCGGGCTTGTTGCCGGCCAGGATGTCGGCCTGGATCGCCGCCCCCACCGCCACCACCCGATCCGGGTCGATATCGACCAGCGGCTCACCACCAAATAGTTCACCAACCCGCTCACGCACCCGCGGTACCCGAGTAGAACCGCCCACCATCACCACCTCTTCGACCTGCTCCGGTTCGACACCCGCATCGCGCAGCGCCCGGCGACAGGCCATCAGGGTCTTTTTGATCAGCGGTTCGACCAGCGCGTTGAACTGTTCGCGCTCAAGCCGGCCCTGCCAATGTGTACCATCCGCCAGTTCAAGCTCGATCTCAGTCGCATCCGCTTCGCTCAGGGCCTCTTTGGCGGCACAGGCGTCGCGCATCAGACGACGCATCTGGCGGTGGTCCGCGCCGTCCTGGATGCCCGCCTGCTGCATCATCCACTCCGCCACTACACGGTCGAAATCGTCACCGCCAAGGGCTGAATCACCACCGGTAGCCAGCACCTCGAAGACCCCCTTGTGCAGCCGCAGAATGGAGATATCGAAGGTGCCACCACCCAAGTCGTAGATCGCGTGCAACCCTTCGGCCCCCTTGTCGAGTCCGTAGGCAACGGCCGCGGCGGTGGGTTCGTTGAGCAGCCGGAAGACATTCAGACCGGCCAGTCTGGCGGCGTCTTTGGTGGCTTGACGCTGCGCTTCGTCGAAGTAGGCGGGGACGGTAATCACCACCCCGGTAAGATCACCGCCGAGGGTTGACTCGGCGCGCTGTGCCAACACTTTGAGCACCTCGGCGGAGACCTCAACCGGCGAGACATCGCCAGCCACCGTGCGGATCCGCGGCACCGCCGTCTCAGTGCCAACAAATTGGTAGGGAAGCTGGCTGCCGAGGGTCTTGATCTCCTCCACGCCACGGCCGATCAGACGTTTCGCCGAAGCAATGGTGTTGAATGGATCCTGCGCCGCCTGCGCCTTCGCTGCATGGCCGACGCTGATCCCCTCATCGCTGTAGCGCACCACGGAAGGCAGCAGTGGCGCCCCTCGGAATCGGCCAGGGTCTCTGCCCTGCCGCTGCGCACGCTGGCGACCAGCGAGTTAGTGGTGCCCAGGTCGATACCGGCGGCCAGCCGGTGCTGATGGGGTGCCTGGGCCTGGCCCGGTTCGGCGATCTGCAATAGTGCCATGATTCAGTTTCAGTCCAATGATGTTCAGAGTGCGTCTTCGATCTCAGCTTCCGCGGCCTCGACCTCGGCCCGCAAGCGCTGCAGAAACCGCATCTTGCGCAGGATCTCCCGGCTCGCTTCCAGCTGCTCAGGGGTGGCGCTCTCGAACTGCACCGCCATCTGTCCGACCAGGGTATTGATCTTTTTGTTGATGCGCCCACGCAGCTCGAACACCGCGTCGTAAGGATCTGCCTGGCTGCGTGCCTGCTCCAGCTCTTCACGCAGCTCCATCTGTTCCATCAGAAAGGCCGCGTCCATGGTGGTCTCTTTCTCCATATCCATCTCGATGCCATGCATCGAGAGTAGATAGGCACCACGGGCAATCGGATCTTTGATGGTCTGGAAGGCCTCGTTGATGAGTGCCGCGCCCTGCACCGAGAGCCGCCGTTCCTGATCAGTTGCGTTGGCAAAGCGGTCCGGATGCATCACCCTTTGCAGGTCGCGATAGCGCTCCGCCAGCGAATCAACATCAACGATGAAGCCCACCGGCAGCCCGAACAGTTCAAAATAATTTTTCGAAAGATCCAGCATATCGAAAAAAGCCGGCTGCCCTAGGCAGCCGGACTCTTAGGCTCCTGTTCCAACTGGAGTGACCTCAAACGGTGAAGCTTTCGCCGCAGCCGCACTCACCCTTGGCGTTGGGGTTGTTGAATTTGAAGCCCTCGTTGAGGCCCTCTTTGGCGAAGTCGACCTCGGTGCCGTCCAGATAGACCAGACTCTTCGGGTCGATCACCACCTTTACGCCACAATCCTCGAACACCACGTCATCTTCGTCGAGTTCATCAACAAATTCCATCTCGTAAGCCATACCGGAACAGCCGGAGGTGCGCACTGACAGACGGATGCCAATGCCTTTTCCACGGTTGCTGAGGAATGCCTCGACCCGCTTGGCAGCGGCTTCTGTGATAGTGATTGCCATCTTGCTACTCCGCAGGGTTATCGATCACAGGGACCTTACCCCGCATTCTTGTCGGTGTAATCTTTGATCGCAGCCTTGATCGCATCTTCAGCCAGGACCGAGCAGTGCACCTTGACCGGCGGCAGCGCCAGCTCTTCGGCGATCTCTGAGTTTTTGATCTGCTGCGCCTCATCCAGGGTCTTGCCCTTTACCCACTCGGTGAGCAGGCTGCTAGAGGCGATGGCGGAACCGCAGCCGTAGGTCTTGAAGCGGGCATCCTCGATCACCCCAGCGTCGTTGACCTTTATCTGCAGACGCATCACATCACCACAGGCCGGCGCACCCACCATGCCGGTGCCGACGCTCTTCTCTTCGTTGTCGAAAGCACCCACATTGCGCGGATTCTCGTAGTGGTCGAGTACCTTATCACTGTATGCCATAACCTTAACCTCTATCGAAAAATCAGTGTGCCGCCCATTGGATCGATTTTAGATCGATACCATCTTTGAACATCTCCCACAGGGGGGAGAGTTCACGCAGGCGGCTCACCTGGCTGCGAATCTTCTCCACCGCGTAGTCCACCTCTTCCAGCGTGGAGAAGCGACCGAATGTGAAACGGATCGAGCTGTGCGCCAGCTCATCCTCACGCCCCAGCGCGCGCAGTACGTAGCTCGGCTCCAGGCTGGCCGAGGTGCAGGCGGAACCGGAGGAGACCGCCAGATCCTTCAGCGCCATGATCAGCGATTCACCCTCGACGAAGGCGAAACTGACATTCAGATTGCCAGCGACGCGCCGCTCCAGATCGCCATTCAGGTAGACCTCATCCATATCCTTGATACCGTCCCACAGGCGTTGGCGCAGGGCCTGGATACGCTCATTCTCGGCCACCATCTCCTCGCCGGCGATACGGAACGCCTCGCCCATACCAGCGATCTGGTGGGTTGCCAGGGTACCGGAAGCGCATACCGCGCTCGTGGCCACCGCCGTGCATCTGCGCCTCCAGCCGCACCCGCGGCTTGCGACGCACGTAGAGCGCGCCTATACCCTTGGGTCCGTAGATCTTGTGCGCGGAGAAGGACATCAGGTCGACCTTCATCTGCTGCAGGTCGATCGGCACCTTACGGCGCTCTGGGCAGCATCGACATGGAGCAGGATCTTGCGGGGTCGGGTCAGCTCACCGATCGCCTCGATATCCTGGATCACGCCGATCTCGTTATTGACGTGCATGATCGAGACCAGGATGGTGTCGTCGCGCAACGCCGCCTCGAGCTTGCCCAGATCGATCAGGCCGTTCGGCTCGGGATCCATATAGGTAATCTCGAAGCCCTCGCGTTCCAGCTGACGGCAGGTGTCGAGTACCGCCTTGTGTTCGGTCTTGCAGGTGATGATGTGCTTGCCCTTCTTCTGATAGAAGTGGGCCACACCCTTGATCGCCAAATTGTCGGACTCGGTAGCGCCGGAGGTCCAGACGATCTCTTTCGGATCGGCATTGACCAGTTCCGCCACCTGTTTGCGCGCCCGGCTCACGGCCTCGTCCGCAGTCCAACCAAAGGAATGGGAGCGTGACGCCGGGTTGCCAAAATCACCATCAGGAGTCAGGAAACTACACATCAGCTCGGCAACCCGGGGGTCGACCGGGGTAGTAGCTGAATAGTCCATATAGATCGGTAACTTCATTTCTCAATCGACTCCGAAATAGGGAAAGGGATAAAGGGCGGGTGCTCAGGCACTCGCTGGATTGCTGGCTTCTGTGAGGGAGCTGATAGCAATCGATGGCCCCTCTTCTTCCTGCTCCTGCCGTTCTGACACCTCTTTCACCGCCTTGCGGTCCATCAGGTCCTGCAGGCTGATGCGGTTGAGGTAGTGGTAGATCTGCTCGCTCAGGTCGGCCCACAGGTCGTGGGTCAGGCAGCGATCATTATTCTGACAGTTGTGGGCGCCGTGGCAACGAGTGGTATCCATACTTTCATCGACCGCGGTAATCACCTCGCCGATGAAGATCTCAGCCGCTTCGCGCCCCAGGCTGTAGCCGCCACCTGGCCCCCGCACACTCGTCACCAGCTCCTTTTTGCGCAGACGAGAGAAGAGTTGCTCCAGGTAGGAGAGCGATATCCCCTGTCGCTGGGCAATATCCGCTAGGGTGATCGGCCCCCGACCGTAGTGGAGTGCCAGGTCGAGCATCGCCGTTACGGCATAACGACCTTTTGTGGTAAGCTTCACGCGCTTCGCTCCAAACAATATGTTTGGTCGCTAATATACATTCCCAAGTATTTTAGTCAAGTATTTTGCACCCCAGTCATTCTGCGGTTTTATTCTTCGCCGGGGTCTCGCCACTCGCCTCATCCAGCTTCAGCAGTTCTTCCGCAGTGGAGACGATCTCGCAGGAGTCCAGCGGTGGTATCACACCATCCTCCTCAGACAGACCCATCTTCTTCAGCGCCTCGCACATCGACTGCATCTTATTGTCCATCACGTGCATGTGATCGAGCATGCAGTTGATCGCATGGGCGACCGGATCGGGGGCATCCTTGGTTGCGCCATAGGCATCGAAACCAATCTTCTTGGCAATCGCCTCGCGATGACCATCGGCCGCTTTCTTCGGCGTGATCAACCGCCCCGGCACACCCACCGCGGTAGCGCCGGGCGGCACATCTTTCACCACCACCGCATTGGAACCGATACGCGCGCCCTGGCCGATCAGGATCGGCCCAAGCACCTTGGCGCCCGCACCCACCACCACATTGTTAGCCAGGGTCGGGTGGCGCTTGCCCTTCTCCCAGCTGGTACCACCCAAGGTGACACCATGATAGAGGGTGCAATCATCACCGATGATCGCGGTCTCACCGATCACCACCCCCATGCCGTGGTCGATAAAAAAGCGCCGGCCGATCACCGCACCCGGATGGATCTCGATACCGGTTAGCCAGCGAGCGATGTTGGCGTTGACTCGCGCCAGCCACTTCAGGCCCGCATTCCAGAGCCAATGGGAGAGGCGGTGAAACATCACCGCATGCACCCCCGGATAGGTGGTGAGTATCTCAAAGGTGGTGCGCGCCGCCGGATCGCGCTCGAACACGCACTGAATGTCTTCCCACCAACCGAAGCCCATCAGCCCCTCCAAAATCTTGCCTATACTCACAGACCCGCCCACTGGGCCAGTGCCACTAGCATAGCGATATCCGGGGGGGAGATTATCCACAATACCATGTAAAATACTAGGAAATAGAGCAGGAGGGACTGTTCCTGCGAGCGCCTGAGCCGAAAGCGATCTAATCGAGAGCCGCCGCTGCAGACTGGCCGGCCTGGCCCAGCCCCGACGAAAAGTGCAGACGCCCTTCTGTATCGACGAGCACTGCCTCGATGCCTGGCAACCGCTCCACCAGCGCCATAGCGGCCTGTCGCCCCAGCACAAACAGCGCGGTAGAGAGCGCATCGGTGGTGATCGCCTCCGCTCCCAGCACCGAAACGCTGCGCAACCCCTTGGCCGATCGGCCCGAGCGCGGGTTGAGAATATGGTGATAGCGCTCCCCATCCTGGATGAAGAAGCGCTCATAATCACCGGAGGTGGAGAGTGCCGTATTGCTCAACGGCAACAGCGCCCTGATACCCGCCTTATCATCGGGGTCGCGCACCCCCACCCGCCAAAGGCGGCCACGCCGGTCGCCGAGAAAACGGCTATCACCGCCAGCGCTGAGCAGCGCATGTTCGATGCCGTGCTGCTGCAGGATGGCGATGCCCCGATCCACCGCATAGCCCTTGGCGATACCGCCCAGGTCAATGCGCACCCCCGGTCGAGCAAATGCCAGACGGGGAGGATCTGGAGTCAGCACTAGATGTTGATAGTCGATCATCGGCAGCAGCTGTTCGAGTTGCTGCTCGCTGGGCCTGATGCCGCGTCGATAATCGTATCTATGCCCCACACTGGCAAAGGTGATATCGAAGGCCCCGTCACTTAGCTCCGAGATCTGCTGCGCCCGCGCCAGCACCCCATATAGCTCATCGCTGATAACCACCGCACCCTGGGCCGCCTGCTGGTTGACCCGTGACAGCTCACTGTCGGAACGAAACGGACTCATCGCCCGATCGATCCGACGCAGCTCCTCCAATACCGCCTCGATCGCCACCTCGCCCGCCCCCACCGACTCGCTCCAGAGCTGGATCACGACCCGGGTCCCCATGATATCGGCGCTGCGTTGCAGCCACTGCGCCTGTGCCTGCGCACCAAGGCTGAACAGCGACAGCAGAAGCAGCCAGACGACAGCCCTCGTCATGAGGGGAGAAAGTCGATCGGATAGGAGACCACCGTGATCGCCACATCCTTCACACCGAAGTCGAACATGCGGATCCGTGCCAGCAGCTTGCGCTCCAGGCTCGGATTGTTCAGCTCCGATGAGAGCAGCCGGCAATCGGTCACCCTGCCCGAGGGGGCGATGGTGATCTCCAGCAGCAGCTTGCCGCGTAGGGTCGGATCCTTGCGCAAGGCCCGATTATAGATGGCATAGACCGCCCCCTTATTGCGATCAAATACCAACTGCACCTCTTCGCTGCTGCGCTGGCCCTCAAGGCTGTTACTGATCGGCCGACTGGCGCGACTGCCACCGCCACCATTGCCCTGCACTGCCGAACGCAGCTGGGTCGTTTTGCGGCCACTCAAACCCTGGCCACCGGTATCGCGGCTCAAGCGACTGGTGTCGATGCCGGCACTGCCCCTAGCGGCGTCCGCGGTCACCAGAGAACGCGCCACCTTTTTCGCCTGATTGCCCGCCTTGGAGAGACTGCGAGTCGCTGTGGTGCTACTCACCACCGGCGCGCTACGCAGATCCGCCAGCTCATCGGCGAAGGCAAGCAGGCCCGACTGCTGCGCCTTGCGTCGCGCGGCGGCCGGATCGCTCTGCACCCGCCGTTTCGCCACCCTGGCCGGTGGCGCCTTCGGCCGCTTTTTTGCCACCAGTTTAGGTTTCGGTTTGGGCCTTGGCTTAGGTTTCACCACCGGCTTGGGTTTGGCCTCGGGGATCTCAATCTCCGGCGGTTTATGCTTCACTAGTTCGACCGGCCGCCGCTCCAGGGTCAATTTCGCCAGTCGCGGCGGCTGAACCCGCTTGATCCGTTCAGGCTGTGGCAGCTCCACCACCGAGACCACCCACCCCAGCAGCAGCGCCACACTCAACAGCCCCAACTGCAGCCAGCGAAACTGCCTGTCCTCCCAGTGCAGGGTGTTCCAGGGCAGTTCCAGACGATGCACCATCACACTCATAACGCCACCTCCGACTCACCCACCTCGGGGCGACGCAGTACCGCCAGCGAGATGTTGCCGAAGCGGCTCTCGGCGCAGGTCAACATCACCCGTTTCAGCAGCCGATAGGGAGTCTGCTTGTCGGCCATGATAGTGATATCACCGCTTGCCGCACCCTCCGCTGTTGTTGCTGTCTGCTGCTCAGCCGCCCGCGCTGCCAGCGCCTGCGCCAGCGGCGCGATCAGCTCCGAGTCGCCCTCCATCAGCTCCGCAAGCTGCGCCACCGGGTGCCCCTGCAGCAGGATCTCCTGGCGATTCAGCATCACCACCAACGACTCCTCGGCACGTTGCTCAGCACTCGACTCCGGCAGCTGCAGCGCCTTGGCGTTGGGCAGAATCTGCACCTCGGAGGAGTTGACCAGCAGGAAGAACACCAGGATGGTGAAGATATCCATCAGCGACACCAGGTTGATGGCACCACGACCACGGTTACGCCGATGGTGGCGCTGCATGCGTTTGGCCCGGCGTGACAGCTTCATGATCTCTCCCCCTGCCCTGCCGATTCGGGCAGCGGCGGCGCATCCCCCAGGGAGATATCGGGGAACAACTCCGCCTGCACCAGCGAACCGGCCTGCACCAGCTCGGCGACCCGCACCCGATCCATCACCTGCACCAGGGTATCGTAGGCGACCTGCGGCTCCGCCAGCAGATAGGCTGTGCGCTTGTCGGGATAACGCGCCTTGAGCGCCTGCAGCAGCTGCGACAAGCGCTGCAGCTGCCTGTCCGGATCGTCCGCCTCGATACGCTGGATCAGCCCGCCGTTGCGATCGGCCACTTCGATGGCGTCGTGACGCACGATGATCTCCAGCTGCAGCTCGCCCTTGGCCGGCTCACCACCCGCGGCGGCCGGCGGCAGATAGAGATCGAACACCGCCATGCGCGAAAAGGAGGCAGTAATCAACAGAAACGGCACCAGGATCACCATCAGATTCATGAACGCGGTGATGTTCAGCTCCGCCTCTTCGTGGAGCCGTCGCGAGCGGCGTCTCATCGCGCACTCCCAGCCCGTTCGGTGACGATATTGAGGAACTTCACCGAGGCCATCTCCAGGCTGTCAACGATCTGCGTGGTGCGGCTCTGCAGCAGGGTGTAGACCAACAGCAGCGGGATCGCCGCCATCAGGCCAAACGCGGTGGTATTCATTGCCACCGAGATACTGGCGGAGAGCAGATCGGCCTTCTCCGCCGGATCGGCCGCCGAGACCGCAGTAAAGGCATTGATCAGGCCAATGATGGTGCCCAGCAACCCCAGCAGGGTGGCGATATTGGCCAGGGTACTGAGATAGTGAGTGCGCTTCTCGAAGCGTGGTATCTCCTCCATCAGCCCCTCCTCCATCGCCATCTCCAGATCGCTGCGGCGGCGCGCGCTGCGCACCCGATCCAGACCGTAGACCATGATGCGCCCCAAGGCGGTGCTGGAATCCGCAGCCGACTTCAACGCCTGTTTGAAGTCACCCTCATTCAACTGCGGCAACACCCGAGTCCAGAAACGATTGTTGCGCAGCCGAGCACTGGACAGATAGAGGTAGCGCTCGATAGCGATCGCCAGCCCGGCGGCGAAGATCAGCAGGATCGGGTACATAAACAGCCCCCCCTCCTGGAAAAAACGGATGATTGTGTGAAGATTGTCCATGGTGCTCTCCCTCAGTTGGGTCAGATAGTGTCGATTAGGGCCGCTCAGCGACCGCGTTGAAATAGTCGAGCCGGCGGCGAAATTGCGCCCGCTCGATCGGCGCCAGCAGATCACTGGCCGACTGCAGCGACGGCATCCCCAGCGGCTGTCCCGGCCCCGGTTTCTGCCAGGGCACCAGATAGAGCACCTGGGGCGACTCGCGACTGCCGATGATCGAGGTGCCCTGCAGCTCCAGCCGCTGCTCCGCCTGGGCCGGCGTCTGCATCAGCAGCGCCAACAGCAGCCAATGAAAAGAGGTTCTGTTCATGCTTATCGGTCCTCCGCCGCAATGCGCCGCTGCAGCTCGGCGATCCACACTCTGCTCTCCGCCTGCTCATCGACAGAGAGCGCTGCATAGCGCCGGTAGTGCGCCAGCGCCTGCTGCGGCTGATTCAGATAGAGATCGTAGAGGATGCCCAAGTTGCGGTGCCCCAGGGCGTGATCAGGATGCGCTGCGAGCAGCGCCTGATAGAGTGCCAGCGCCTCCTTAAAGCGCCCTTGGTGACGCAGCACGATAGCCCGTTGATGCCGTGCCACCGGGTTCTCCGGATCAAGCCGCAGCGCCTGCTGCAGTGCCGCATCGGCACTCTCCAGCTGCCCCGTCCTGAGCCGCAGGATACCCAGATTGAGCCAGGGCGAGAGCAGATCGGGATACGCCTCCACCAAGCCCTGCAACAGCAGCACGGCCTGCGCCTCATCACCTGTCTGCATCGCGCTGATCGCCTGCCGCAATTGAGCCTGGGCCGGCTCAGGCAGTCCCGCAGGCGATGCCGGCTTCTGTTCCGTAACGACCTGCGGCGGTGCATCCAAACGCGGTGTGATACCGGCACAGCCCACCAGCAGCAGGAGCAGTAGTAGAAGAGAGATCGGTCTAACGCAATGCATCGAACACCCGCTCCCCCTGCTCCTGCTTGGCATAACGCGCCGGGCTCAGCGCCGCCAAGCGCTCGAAACTCTGCCTGACCCACGCGTCATAGCTCCCCTGGGCGGCCCGCCTGGCATTCACCTGGTGAGCCTCGATCGCCCGCTCCTCGAAGGGGAAGGCCTGCTCCTCCAGCAACAACTCATACTGCTCCAGCTCCACCGCCGAGAGTCCGGCCGGACGTTCAGAGTGCAGCAGCGACTCGCCAAACAGCCGGTAGATCTCGGCGAGGCGGAAGGTCGCCTGGGTGGTCACCCCGGCCTGGGCAAAACCAGCCGCCAATTCAAAGGCTTGGATGGCGCGCTGCATCTGCGCCTTCTTCTGCTTCAGACTGCGCGCCAACGGGCGCTTCAGCGGGATCCGCTCAAACGCAGAGAACTCCGGCTCGGCCAGCCGCAACGCCGCATGGGCAGCGAGATAACGGCTGCGCTCACTACTGGCCTGGCCGGCCTTGCGCTGCGTCACAACAAGCTGACGCAGCCAGTAGTCGCGTTTGGCAGACTGATCCTGCTGCTGGTAGAGCTCGACCAGCCGCTGGCGCGCCTCCATCGCC
Organism: endosymbiont of Riftia pachyptila (vent Ph05); assembly: GCF_000224455.1. Classification (NCBI taxonomy): domain Bacteria; kingdom Pseudomonadati; phylum Pseudomonadota; class Gammaproteobacteria; species endosymbiont of Riftia pachyptila. Next base: position 2,801 of record NZ_AFOC01000051.1, on the reverse strand, counting down.
GGCTCCTGTGGCTCAGGGAAACGCTTCACATAGCGCTTGAAGGCAGTCACCGCCTGCTTTCCGCTGCCGGCCTGCTGGTAGAGCTCCGCTGCCTGCCAGGCAGCCTGGCGCTGCACATCGATCGCCTGGGGGGTGGCGGCGACCCGCTCAAAGGCAGCGGCAGCCTGCAGCGGCTGCTTATCCTGCAGATAAACCAGCGCCAGTTTGCGCTGCACATCAGCAATCGACTCATGTTTGGGATAGCGACGACGAAACGCCTCCAACACCTCGGCCGCCTCGGCCCAACGACTTGCCGCGATCAGGCTGGCGGCGGCATCGTATTCGGCGGTGGCACGGATCGTCGCCCCGGGCACCACCTGGCCGACGCGCAGAAAGTGCCGGGCCGCGGCCGCCGTTGCGCCCTTCTCCCGCTGAGCACGGCCCTGCTGGTAGATGGCGGCGGCAAGCTTTTCGCGGATCATACCCTGGCTGTTTTTTTCTGATCCCGGCAGTTGTAACAGCTGGCTGTAGCCCACCTCAGCCTCGACGTAGTCGGCCAGTTCGAAGGCGGCATGGGCGGCCACCATCCAGCTCACCCGCTGCGCCTTCTGCTCCAGGCTGGAGCCCGACTTCAGACTGCGCCGCGCCAGCGTACGGGCCCGGGCGTAATCACCCAGCTCAAACAACTGCTGGGCACTGCGGCTCAGCACTTTGGCGGCCCGCGGATCATTGCCAAACCGGTCAGCAAAGCGCAGCCCACTCTCAGCCGCCTGACGCTGCCACTCTGGGCGTTGCGCCTCGGGCAGGCGCGGCGTCTGCTTTTCAAAGGCCAGTAACGCTGCATAGCCCGCCTCGGCGGCGTCCTTATGGGGCGGATAGTCATAGGCGCTGCGCTGATACGCCACCACCGCCTGGTTGAACGCACCCCGCTCGAACAGCAGTTCCGCCAGCAGAAAGTTCACCGCACCACTCTCCGCCTCACCGGGGAAACGCACCAGGTAGTGGCGATACCAGGCCACTGCCTGCTCGAACCATGCATCCCGCTGCGCTTTTGAAGCCTTCCCCTTCTGCTGCACCAACGCGTGGTAGTGGGCGGCCAGATCACGCAGATGACGACGCAGATGAGGGGTAAGCTCGGCCCGGCTCGACGGATCCAGCTCCCGCCAAGCGGGGCCGTTGAGCCGGTAACGCTCCGCCAGCTCCTGTTTCGCCGCCAGCGCCTGACTGGGAAAACCATGTTTGGTGAAGTTATCGATCGCCAGCAACTGCAGACCCGGTGCTTGCGGATAACTCGGATGCTGCCGCACAAAGGCGAGATAGGCGCCAGCCGCATCGAGGATGCGCTGCTGCTTCAGATAGAGATCACCCAGGCTGCGATAGACTCGGTGCAGCCAGCCCCTGCCTCCGTTTTGCCGGAAGTAGCGATCAATGCCGGCAGCACCGCCCAACTGGATGAAGCTGAGGCTCACCACCCGCAGGGTATCCTGCAGCAGCTCCCGCTTCGCCGCGCGCCAGCGCATCACTGTCGAGCCGTTCCAGGGCATCGGCCCGCCGATCAAGCAATCGAGTGAAGGCATCCAGCGCCGCTTCGAAATGCTGCTGTTTGAACAGCGCCCAGCCAAGTTTGAACAGCGAACGCTGATGGAAGGGCGAGGCCTCGCCAGCTGCCACCGCAGCAGCATAAGCGTGCTCGGCTCCAGCATAGTCGGCCTGCGCGAACAGCCACTCACCACGGCGGAACTGCGCCTCCTGTAGATAGGGGGAGTTGGGATGCTCCCGCACCAGCTGATCGAGGGCCTGCTGCGAGCGCGCCGGACGACCAGCCAGCGCCTCCGCCCGGGCCAACTGGTAGAGCAGCCGGTCACGTCCGGCAAAGGCCCCATCCTGCTCCAACAGCCTACGATAGAGCGCGATGGCGCTGGCGAAATCCTGCGCTGACGCATCCCCAGCAGACGCATCGCCGAGGCGCTCCTCACCCTGTTCCAGCTGCAAATCTGCCAGTCGCCGGGTCGCCTCCCAAGTCAGCTCGGGCGGCGCCGGCTGTTGCAGCAGCACCTGGTAGCCCGCCATCACCTGCCCGGCGGGTGGCGCCACCACCGGCTCCGCCTGCACTGTTCGCGGGCGGGCCTGCAGGCTGGCCAGGGTCGGCGGCCCCGGCTCACGCTGCAGCCAGGAGACACACCCCTGCAACAGGAGAGGAAGCAGGATCAGCGCCACTGCCCTCATGGCGTCGCTCCAGCACGGCTGGCAGCCCGATCCTGCAACTGGGCGAGGGCAAAGCGGGCGCGGGCACGCAGACCGTCGAGACCCACCTTACGCTGCTGCAGCGACTCGCTGGCGAGGCGCTTCAGTTCGTCGGCCTGGGCCTGCAGGGTCTGATTCAGCGCAGGCTGCAGCTCGGCAATGCGCGCCTTCAGCGCATCGATCCGCATGGCAAAACCTTTGAAGCGGCCCGGCGCCTGTTGCACCGCCTGCTGCAGACGCTGGCGCTGACGTTCGCTCTGCTCCAGCTCCGTGTTAACTGAGCGAAGGTCTTTGCTGAATTGCCAGAAGCGGGGTTTAAAATCGCTCTCCACTTGCCAGCGCAGCAGCCCCTTCATCAGCCGCAGGCGCTGCCGTTTCTCCTCGAGCCCAGCCACATCGCCCAGCGCATCCAGGCGTCGTTCGATCGACTCGATGCGCACCAGCTGCGCCTGCTCTTTTGCATCTGCCAGCCGCATCGGCTGACTGCCGCCGGCCAGTTTATGTTCCTTTTCAAGCAACTCATCGTGGCGCTGCCGCAGACTCTGCAGAGACTGATCGGAGAGCGCCGCTTCGGCCCT
>NZ_AFOC01000052.1:0-25341 GCF_000224455.1 endosymbiont of Riftia pachyptila (vent Ph05) | reverse complement strand
GACATCGAAGACCAGCTCCTGCTGCATGGCTGTCGTATCCACGATCTTCAGATCGATCTTGCCATCCTGGGTATGGAGATAGGCTGTGCTGAGCGCAGATTCCGGGGAGGCTTACACGGAAGCTCAGCAGGAGAGCTGTGCGCCGGGCCAGGCACTGATAAAGGGATGATTGGGGATGGCGCTCTTCTTCCCAGGCGCCTTAACACTTTGCGGAAGACAGAGTTTGAGACGCTGCAGATGGCAATTGCGGGCAAGAATTGCTTGGTGAGGATCGTTATGGGGCTCCTTCCAACTGCGTCTCCGATGATTTCGCTTCACGAAAAGGTAGTCACTGGCGTTTGTCAGACTGCCCCCGGCTGCAACTTTCGCAGGTGCCGATCAGTTCGACAATGCGGCGCTGCGGGGTGAAGCCCGAGGCACGGCTGGCTTGGCGTAGGCTCTGGCTGACCTGTTCATCCTCCAGCTCGTCGATGCCGCCGCACTCGCTACAGATTAGGAACTGGCTGGCATGGGGGTGGTCAGGATGGTTGCAGCCGACAAAGGCGTGCAGGCTTTCGAGCTTATGGATCAGCCCCTGCGCCTTGAGAAACTCTAGGGCGCGGTAGACGGTGGGTGGTGCGGTGCGGCCGCTGCTCTTGCGCATCGCGTCGAGGATCTCGTAGGCTCCCAGCGGACGCCGTGCAGCACAGACGATCTCCAATACTTGGCGCCGTTGCGCTGTGAAGCGCACGCCGCGTTCTTGGCAGATCTGCTCCGCCTGTTGCAACAGCTTATTCATTGCTTGTGGATCCATCGGATCTCGGATTTTTCTCGATTGCTGCCACCCCGCGCCGAGCCTGGCGTGCTGCCAGCCAGTGACTGAGCAGCGCCGAGGCCACATAGGCAGCGCCCGCCAGCAGGATGATGGTTGGCCCGGCCGGCAGGTCGGGAGTGTAGGAGAGCGCCAGCCCGCCGCTGGTGAAGAGGCCGCCGATCAGGGTGGCGAGTAGCATCATGTGCCCTAGGGAGTGCAGATAGTGGCTGGCGATGGCCGCCGGCAGGGTTAGCAGGGCGATCACCAGGATTAGTCCCACCACCTGGATCAGCAGCACCACGGTCACCGCCACCAGGCAGAGCAGCAGCAGATAGAAAAAGGTCACCGGCACCCCGCGCAGCCGGGCGAACTCCTCATCGAAGGCGACCGCCAGGAACTGCCGATAGAAGAGCACCACGATCAGCAGCAGGCCGGCGTCGAGCCCGGCCATGATCCATAACTCCCGTTCCGGCACCAGCAGGATGTTGCCGAACAGATAGCTCATCAGGTCGGTGGCGTAGCCGGGGGTACGGGAGATAAAAGGATGCCTGCCGCCATGCCGATCGCCCACAGGGCGCCGATCAGGGTGTCCTCCTGGGTCTGCCAGTTGAGCCGTACCCAGCCGATAATCAGCGCCGCCGAGATCGCCGCCAGCAGCGCGCCGAGCAGTGGATCGAAACCGAAGTAGAGCGCCGCCCCCATGCCACCGAGCACCGAGTGGGCGATGCCGCCGGCGAGAAAGGCGATGCGTTTGACCACCACGAAGCTGCCCATCACGCCGCAACCGACGCTGGCCAGCAGTCCGGCGAGCAGCGCGCTCTGCAGGAAGGTCTGTTGAGTCAGGGCAGTTAGGAATTCGCTCATCGAAATTGTTCAGTCTTGCAGAGGGGCTGCCGCATCAGGCCGTCAACCGTAGGTTCAGGATTCAAATCGAAACAGTGGCTGCGCATCTCAGTGCCGGTGCGCCACCATGCGCACATCCTCGCCGTAGAGCTCACTGATCAGCTGACCATCGATCTTGTCGGTGTGGTGACAGACCAGGGAGCGGTTGAGACAGGCGACCCGGCTGACATAGCTGGAGATGAAGGCGATGTCGTGGGAGACCACCAGGATGGTCATACGCTGGTTGAGTTGGCGCAGTAGATCGAAGATGTCGCTCTCCAGTCGCAGATCGACATTTGCGGTGGGCTCGTCGAGGATCAGAATCTGTGGCTCGCAAACCAGCGCCCGGGCTAGTAACACCCGTTGCAGCTGGCCACCGGAGAGGGTGCCGATGCGCCGCTTCGCCAGCCCAGCCGCCTCCACCTCGGCCAGCGCCTGCTGGGCTGCCTGGTGGTCGGTACGGCGGTAGCCACCCAGGCCGGGGCGGCCGCTGAGACGCCCCATCAGCACCGCTTGCTCCACACTAATCGGAAAATCGCGGGCGAAGCGCGGATATTGCGGCACATAGCCGATGGCGCGATTACTGCGGGGCGGTCGTTTACCGAGCACCAGCACGCGACCTGCCTGGGGTTCGAGCAGGCCGAGGATCAGCTTCAGCAGGGTGCTCTTGCCGCCGGCATTGGGACCGACGATGCCGAGGAAATCCCCCGCCTCGACACTCAGGTTGACCTGCTGCAGTGCCAGGGTCTCGCCATAGGAGAAGCTGACGTCGTCGAGCTGGATGACCGGGCTGCTCATCGTCGGTTGGCCTCTGCAATCAGCCGGGCGACCCGGCGCAAGTTGTCGATGTAATTCTCCGCCAGCGGGTCGATCGGTTCGACCCGTCCGCCGATCGCTGCAGCCAGCCGTTGCGCCGTCTTGCGGTTGAACTGAGGCTGCACGAAGATCACCCGCACCTGCTTGGCTCTGGCCTGTTCGATCAGTGCCGTCAGGGCCCTTGCCCCCGGCTCCTTGCCCTCCTGCTCGATGGCGATCTGGGTTAGCCCGTAGGCGTCGGCAAAGTAGCCCCAGGCGGGGTGGAAGACCATGAAGCGACGCGAGCGCAGGCCGCTGAGCTGCTGTTTGATCTCCCGGTCGAGCTGCTCGAGCTGTTGGGCAAAGCGTTGGTAGTTGTGTTCGAACTTCGCTTGGTGTTGCGGCGCCAGCCGGCTCAGCTCCACCTGGATCTGGGCCGCCATCTGTTTCGCCAGCCGCGGGCTGGTCCAGATGTGCGGGTCCAAAGCTTCATGTGCAGCCGCTTCGCTCGCATCTCCATGCTGGTGAGAGTGGGCCTCGATCTTGCGCAGGGGCAGCCCATCACGGGCGTCCACCAGCCGCATGCCGGGATTGGTGGCGCGGATGCGTTCCATCCAGGCCGCTTCGAAGGGGAGGCCGCAGCGGATGAAGAGATCGGCCTGGGTCAGCGCCGCCACCTGGCGGGGGGTGGGGGTGTAGCTGGCTGGATTGTAGCCGGGGCGGACCATCGCGCTGACCTGCACCAGATCGCCGCCCACCTGCTCCACCAGATGTTTTTGTGGCAACGCGCTGACAAAGACTCGTATTGGCTGTGCTGCAGGCAGTGAGAGTGGCAGCAGTACGAGCAGCAGCAACAGAAGAGTCAACCTGCCTTCTGCCAGAGAGTGAGTTGTGATCTTTTTTTCCTGGCTCATCGGAGAAGAGTGGGCTGAATGCCCGGCTGAGGATCAGGGATCGAAATGTTATAGCATAACGGTATTGATTGCACTGGCGGATGGCGCTGATGGGGCCGGAGGTTGCGCTTCGTGACGAATGGAATGATAGTGCCTTGGAGGACGGACTGGTTGTCTGGTATCAAACCCGTGGAGATGGAGTCATCGATGGCGCTGCCTAACGTTCACCCTTTCGATAAAAATAGTCATTGCTGCTCGACAGTCAGCTTGTTATCGCTGCTGTTTCTTCCAGCGACTCTCTTGGCCGATACGGTGACTGACGGTGACGCAACGCTGCCGCGGGGGAACTGCGCTGCGCCACGCCCGTTTACCGATCTGCGTCACTGTTCGTTTGCGGGGGTTGCCAGGCCGGGGCACGACTTGCGGGGGGTACGACTCGACGGTGTCGATCTTTCCAACGCCAGTCTGCCGGGTTGTGATCTGTCACAGGCCAGCCTGAAAGGGGCGGACCTGAAATGGGCCAATCTCAGTGAGTGTCGGCTGGTATCGGCGGATTTTTCCGGCGCCGATCTGTTTCATGCCAATCTGGATCTGGGAACCCTCGACAACGGCCGCTTCATCAAAGCGCAGATGTTTGGCGCAAACCTGAATGAGGTGCAGGCGCTCAATGTCGACTTCTCCGGCGCCTTTATGAAGGACATCGCCATGGAGGAGGGCGATTTCAGCGGCAGCACCTTTCACCATAGTTTCATGTTGAGGGCGGTGCTGATCAGCAGCCGGCTGCAGGATAGCCAGTTTTATGAGGCGGTGCTGACCGGCAGCGCACTGGAGGAGGCCGACTTCTCCCGGGCATCGATAACCCACAGCCTGCTGAATGGTGCGCGTATGGATAACAGCCTGTTTAGCGAAACCGATCTGCAGGATTCGCGTTTTGTGAATGCTGTAGTCACAGGGGCGGATTTCAGCGGGGCGCGGAATATTCCACCCCATCTGCAGGAGATGATCGAAAGAGAGTAACGAGCGGCAGAGAGATCCAAATCGCCCTGCCCGCTCAGCCAGTCAATAATTGCATCATTTGCCGATTGAGTGACTCCGGCAGGTCCGCCCCCTCAAACAGCGCAGGCCAGGCGGGATCGAAGCGGATTGGCAAGTCGGCCAGTTCCAGCCCAAGTCTGTTGATGATCGCCTGCAGCGGTTCGAGCGCCTCATCCCGCCACTGGTTGAATACCACCTGATGGGGGATCTCCAGACCCCGGCTCTGTGCATCGGCGAGCAGTGCCGCTATACGCTCCAGCGCCCAGATGTCGGGTGGTGCCGGGCGCACCGGGATCAGCAGCCGGTCCACCAGATTCAGGGTCTGCAGGGTCGTTTCGCCCAGGTTGGGCGGGCAGTCGAGGATGCACCAGTCGAACATACGGCTGAAGCGCTCCAGGGTGGCATCGAGGGGGCCAGGCCCCTGTGCCCGCACCACCACACCAAACCGCTCGGCATAGTGATCGCCCCAAGTAGAGGCGCTGCCTTGGGGGTCGATGTCGAGCAGTAGTACCCGTGCGCCGCTGGCGGCTAGGGCGATACAGCTGGCGATGGCCAGGGTGGTCTTGCCGGTGCCACCTTTCTGGTGGAGAAAAGCCAGGCTTTGCATCATCTTCATTGGGTACTTCTCATCGTGGGAGCCTCTGAATGAATCTGGGTGAGCAGAATTGTGAGGCTAAATTTTCCGCTGCAAGGCGGAAATCGTAGGGTCGCTCAATGACATCCTGTCTCCGCGACACTTGCACATCCTTGTGCGGCGTAATAGTAGGCCTATTGCCAAGATTTCCAACACAGCAGCGGGAAACTTGGGCCGCAAGGCAGCCGTCCATAATTCGTTCGGAAGCTCCTTTGTTCAAACCGCATCCTCGTCGGCGATCTTGTGCGCTTCCATGTGGGTCAGCCCCGGATGGTTGCGCAGCAGATAGCCGGCGGTGTGCAGCCGGAGTATGGCTTCATTGAGGTTCTCGCGAATCCGCGAGCTGCTGGAGTCCATCTGTCTGGCCAGCAGCTTGAGAGGAACTTCCACATGGTGTGCTTTTACCGCTACCGGCAGCTGTAGCCGCTCGGCGATGTTGAGAAAGGGGTCGAGCGGGGCCACATCCTGTAGCTGGGATTCATGGGGACGGTGCACGTAGACCAGGGCAACCCCGCTGGGAATGACTTCAAGCTGCTCCCGGTAGGTTTGGCGGAGCGTCTCTTCGACCTCCCCGCAGCTGCGCTCCGCATCGGAAACAAGGTGTAGGATCGCGCGGGCCGACGCCCGGTCAGGGCGGCAGGAGAGGATGGCGGCCATCAGCCTGCGTTGCTCATCGCTCAGCATATTGGCCTTGTAGCTTCCCATGCTGTATTCAGGCTCCCCGGCCAGGTTGCGCAGAAAGGCTTCGGTGTAGGTGTAGTAGCGGGAGGTGTAGTGGAACAGCTCCTCAGCACAACCGCCCCAGCCGTGATGGAACTCCGGGTAGTAGTGACCGTCGACATTTTTGGCAATGGCTCTCATCTGTGCTTTCGTGACTGGCTCGCCCCGGAAAAACTCGGACCCTGTCGGAAAAATACTCTAATCCATCAGAAAATTCCTAACATCTTTATGCAGAAAGGTGTCGTGATTCTTTACACCCTGATTGGATATGCTGAACTTAGGAAGAGCGGCGACCGATGCGGACAGCGAGCGGGACGCGGCCAATTGGGGAGGCAGGTTATGAGTAGTAAAAACGAGATGACTCGGGCGCAACGGGTTGCCTATCTGAAAGAGATCATTACATCTCTTCAGCCACCGGTGACTGATGAGGAGGCGCTGGCGATAAAGACCTGCAGGCGACTGTTACAGATGGAACGGAAGAAGGCGGATAGATAAAGTGTCTATCTGAGCCAGGGAACTCTCCTTTAGGTGGAATTGATCGATTATCTCCTTGATCGATAGGCGGCGACCGGAATCTGTCGGTGAGCCGCCATTTTTTTGCCTGCAGATTGGTTCAAATCCACCCCTGATTGGCGTAGATTAGCCGCCCCCTCTTAAAGCAGTTTCTATCTATGGCGAAGCGAGCCAAACGAAAGCGTAAACCAACCGCCTCCCGCAGTCGCGGTTTTCGTTGGAAGAGCTGGCTGGTTCTGATGCTGATCGCGCTGTTGCTGGCCACCAGCCTCTACCTGATCTATCTCGACCGGATCGTGCAGCTGCGCTTCGATGGCCGCCGCTGGGCGGTACCGGCCCAGGTCTATGGTCAGGCGCAGCAGCTGGCAAAAGGGGTCCGCCTGGACGAGCCGGGACTGCGCCAGATCCTCGACCGGCTCGGCTATGCGCGGGTCAAGCATCCCGATCGGCCCGGCAGTTACTCCAGCTATCGCGGTCGCTTCCTGATACGCACTCGTGCCTTTGCCTTCCCCCAGGGGACACGCGACAGTGACTATCTGGAGCTGAAGCTCGCTGATAGCCGGATCATCTCGCTCAAACAGGCGGCCAGCGGCCGGGCCATCGGGGACTACCAGCTGGAGCCGCCGCTAATCGGCAGCCTGCATCCGGCCCACAGCGAAGACCGCATCCTGGTGAAGCGGGGAGAGCTGCCGAAGCAACTGGTGTCGGCACTGATCGCGGTGGAGGACCGTAACTTCAACTCCCACTTCGGTATCGATCCGATCGGCATCGCCCGCGCCCTCTGGAGCAACCTGCGCGCCGGCGGGGTGGTACAAGGCGGTAGCACCCTGACTCAGCAGTTGGTGAAGAACTTCTTCCTCAGCAAGGAGCGCAGCCTCACCCGCAAGCTCAACGAGGCGCTGATGGCGCTGCTGCTGGAGTATCACTACAGCAAGGATGAGATCCTCGAAGCCTATGCCAATGAGATCTACCTCGGTCAGGAGGGTGGCCGGGCGATCCACGGTTTTGGCCTGGCCAGCCAGTTCTACTTCAACCGCCCGCTGAATGAGCTGACGCTGGCGCAGAATGCCCTGCTGGTGGCGTTGGTGAAGGGGCCCTCCGCCTACAATCCGCTGCGCCATCCCAAACGTGCCCTGAAGCGGCGCAATCTGGTGCTGCAGCTGATGGCCGAGCAAGAGCTGATCAAGGAGGCGACTGCACAGCGGGTGGCCAAGGTGCCGCTCGGCATCAAACAGGGCAGCAAGCGTGCCTCCGGCTATCCCGCCTTTTTCGACCTGGTGCGGCGCCAGCTGCGGCGCGACTATCAGGAGGCCGACCTCAACGCCGAGGGGCTGCGCATCTTCTCCACCCTCGACCCGCAACTGCAACGGCAGGCGGAACAGGCGCTGAGCCGACAGCTGCAGCGGCTGGAGCAGCGTGGCGTGGCCAAGCCCAGAGAGCTGCAGGGGGCGGTGGTGTTGGTAGAGAGCGACAGCGGTCGGGTGAGCGCGCTGGTGGGGGATCGCAACCCTCGTTTCGCCGGTTTCAACCGGGCGCTGGATGCGATCCGGCCGGTGGGTTCGCTGATCAAACCAGCTGTCTATCTGAGCGCCCTGGAGCAGGATCAGCGCTTCACCCTGCTCAGCGCCTGCAGGATGCGCCGGTACGGCTCAAAGGGGAGGGTGGCGCGATTTGGGCGCCGCGCAACTACGACCATAAAAATCACGGTGAGGTGCCCCTCTACCTGGCGTTGGCCAAATCCTACAACCTGGCCACGGTGCGATTGGGGATGGAGGTAGGGCTGCCGCAGGTGGAATCGACCCTGCGCAAGCTGGGCATCCGCCGGCCCTTCGAGATCTATCCCTCGATACTGTTGGGTGCGGTCTCCATGTCGCCACTGGAGATGGCGCAGATGTACCAGACCCTGGCGGCGGGTGGTGTGCTGGCGCAGCTGCGGGCCATCGAGGCGGTCACCGACAGCCGCGGGCGGCCGCTCTCCCGCTACTCAACCAGCCGTACGCAGGCGTTTGATGCGCGGCCCGTATTCCTGCTCAACCAGGCCCTGCGGGAGACCCTGATCAGTGGCACCGGGAGGGGCCTGAAAAGACAGTTGCCGGACATCACTGGCCTGGCCGGCAAGACCGGCACCACCGACGAGCAGCGCGACAGCTGGTTCGCCGGCTTTGATGGCAGGCGGGCGGCGGTGGTCTGGGTCGGCCGGGATGACAACGGCCGCACCGGGCTGACCGGCGCCAGCGGCGCGATGCGGGTCTGGGGCGATCTGATGAAACGCATCGGCACCACCCCGCTGGATGATCGCCTGCCGAGCGGGGTGCGGTGGGTGGCAATCGACCCGGCCAGCAGCCTGCTGAGCGGTAGCGGCTGTGGTGCATCCCGTCAATGGCCGTTCATCGCCGGCAGTGAGCCGACTCGCTCAGCGCCCTGCGCTGGCGGCGCCGAGGCGGCGGGTACCGAAGACCCCTTTGCCTGGTTCCAGCAATTGTTTGATTGAGAAAGACCCGCTAGGCCAAGTGCCTGCTGCCCCACATTCCGCTACAATCGGGCCGATCATCGCAACCAGACAGGGGTTATGGCTTGAGCGTTTACGCCGCCGACAAACTGATCGCCCAGGCGCGCCTGCTCGCCGCTGAATACCGTCGCACCATGGGCAAGCCGCTGCCGGGAATCAGCAGCGAGATCGCCGAGCACGATGCGGTCAAGCTGCTGCGGCTGGAGCCGCGTCCGGAAGGGGCGAGCGGCTACGATGCGGTGGACCCGGCGCGGGACGGGCTGCGCATCCAGATCAAGTCACGCACCATCTTTGACGAGAGCAAGTCCGGGCAGCGCGTCGGTCAGCTGAAGATGGATCAGGCGTGGGATGCGGTGGTGCTGGTGCTCATGGATGAGGAGTATGAACCCTATGAGATCTACGAAGCGCAACGCAGCGATATCGAGGCCTTTATCAATTCCTCCAGCAGTAGCCGCGCCAAGCGGGGTGCGATGTCGGTGGCGCGCTTCAAAATCATCGCCCGTCTCGTCTGGACCCGCGAGGATGGTCTGGAACCCGAGGTCTGGGATAACCAGGCTTGATGCTTCTGCTGACTAAATCTCCCTTTCTTAATGAGTGACCTCTCCGAGATCTTCGGCCCCGATGGCTGGCTCGCCCGCTGTATCGACGGCTTCTCTCAACGCCCGCAGCAGCAAGAGATGGCGGAGGCAGTGGCAGCGGTGCTGGAGCGTGGTGGCACTCTGATCTGCGAGGCGGGCACCGGTACCGGCAAGACCTTCGCCTATCTGGTGCCGGCGCTGATGTCGGGGCGCAAGGTGATCGTCTCCACCGGCACCAAGAACCTGCAGGATCAACTGTTCCACCGCGATCTGCCACTGGTGCGCAAAAGTCTCGCCGTGCCGGTCGCGGTGGCGCTGCTCAAAGGTCGCGCCAACTATCTCTGCCTGCACCGTATGGAGAGCGCCCTGTTCGAGGACCACCACCTCACCCGGGAGCAGCGTGAGCAACTGCCGCGCATCCGCGAATGGTCGAGCGCAACTGACAGCGGCGATATCGCCGAGATGCCAGAGGTTGGTGAGGATGCCTCGATCTGGCCACTGGTCACCTCCACCACCGAGAATTGCCTCGGCACCGAGTGCCCCTCACACAGCAAGTGTCACCTGGTGGAGGCACGCCGGCGGGCCCAGGAGGCGGACCTGGTGGTGATCAACCACCATCTGTTGTGTGCCGACATGGCACTCAAGGATGGTGGCTTCGGCGAGCTGCTGCCGAGTGCCGACTGTTTTATCCTGGATGAGGCACATCAGCTGCCGGAGGTGGCGGGCAATTTCTTTGGCATGAGCGTCAGCTCGCGCCAGCTGCTCGATTTGGTGCGCGATACTTTGGTCGAGTATCACAAGGAGGCGGGGGATCTGCCCAAGCTGGAGGAGCAGGCGGAGCGACTGAAGAAGTCGACCCGGGATCTGCGTCTCACCTTTGGCCTGGAGCCGCGGCGTGGCGCCTGGAATGAGATCGACACAAATCCGACCATCCAGGCTGGGCTTGAGCGGCTGCGCAGTGAACTGGAAAACCTGGGCGGCATGCTGCAGGCGATGCAGGGGCGCGGCAAGGGGCTCGACAGCTGTGGTGAGCGTTGTCTCGCCCTGGACGCTGGCCTCGATCAACTCTGCGATGGCAGTGACGAGGAGACGATCCGCTGGTTCGAGACCCAGCGGCAGGGCTTCCGCCTCAATACCACGCCGCTGGAGATTGCCTCGATCTTCTGCTCCCGCATGGCCGATCAGCAAGCGGCCTGGATCTTCACCTCCGCGACCCTGGCGGTGGGGGGCAAGTTTGACCACTTCTCCCGTCAACTCGGGCTGGTGGATGCCGAGACTCACTGCTGGAGCAGCCCCTTCGACTACCCGCATCAGTCGGTCTGGTATGTGCCGAAGGGGTTGCCGGAGCCGAATCAGGCCGACTACAACCAGCGGGTGGCGGAGCTGACCATTCCGATCCTGGAGGCGAGCCGGGGCCGGGCGTTTCTACTCTACACTAGCCATCGGGCGTTGCAGGAGGCAGCGGACTATCTGCGGGAACGTATCGAATACCCGCTGTTGGTGCAGGGTAGTGCGCCCCGTTCCGAGCTGGTGGAGCGCTTTCGGGAACTGGGCAACGCGGTGCTGCTCGGCACCTCCAGCTTCTGGGAGGGGGTCGACGTGCGTGGTGAGGCGCTCTCCTGCGTGGTGATCGACAAGCTCCCCTTCGCCTCCCCTGGCGACCCGGTGCTGCAGGCGCGCATCGACGCGCTACGCAAGCGTGGCGGCAACCCGTTTATGGAGTTCCAGCTGCCGCAGGCGGCGATCGCCCTCAAGCAGGGAGCGGGGCGGCTGATCCGTGACGAGAAAGACCGTGGCGTGCTGGTGGTGTGCGACCCGCGCCTGCTCAGCAAGCCCTATGGCAAGGTCTTTATCCGCAGCCTGCCGCCGATGACCAAGACCCAGGACCTGGATGCTGTGCGGCGTTTTTTCGCGCTGGGCTAGGGCCTGTTAACAGGCCCTAGATTATCTCCTCGTGAGCCTGCTGCTCTTCCTGTCTGATTTTCTCCCAATCCTCTCCGGGATCAGGTTGCACTCTTTGATCTCGCTGGAGCCGGCCGTGGGGCTGACAAGCTGTAGGCTGGGCCGGCCGACCATAATGCCTAATTTGTCTGCGTTGATGCGGAGCAAAAGAACGGAACTGGTTTTCAATCTTGGCCACAGGTCGCTCTGCGCAGTTTAAATGCCAGCCTTAGAAAACCCCCAGGTCGAGATAGGAGCGGGCCAGCTTGTTCAGGGCGATGATATAGGCGGCAGTGCGGTAGTCTTCGATTGCGCTGTTGCGGCGACGAGTCTCGATGATCTCCTGCAGCGCGGTGCGCATGCTGTCGTCTAGCCCGGAGTGGACCAGGTCGATCTCGCTGGCCCCTTTGGCAAGTTGGGTGCGGATCCAGTCGGGGACCTGCCGTTCAGTAGTCTCCTCCAGGGCGCGCAGGATGTTGCGCCCACGCATCTCGTCGAAGCGGCGCTCCATGCGGCCAAAGCGCATGTGGGTGAGGTTACGAATCCATTCGAAGTAGGAGACCACTACACCACCGGCGTTCAGATAGGCATCGGGCAGGATGGCGATGCCGCGGCTGCGCAGGATGCGGTCGGCCTCGAAGGTGACCGGGCCGTTGGCCGCCTCGGCGATCAGTTTGGCCTGGATGTTGGGGGCGTTGGCCTCGCTGATCACGCCCTCGACGGCGGCGGGGATCAGGATGTCGCACTCCATCTCCAGAACCTTCTGACCGTCTTCTACGAACTCGGCTCCGGCGAAACCCTTGAAGCTGCCGTTGGAGCATTTGTGATAGTAGGCCTCTTCCACATGGATGCCTTCGGGATTGACGATGGCCCCGTCGTGTTTGATGATCGCGATGACCTGCGCGCCATCCTCTTCGGAGAGGAGCTTGGCGGCGTGGTAACCCACGTTGCCTAGCCCCTGGACCACGATCCGCTTCCCCTCCAGATCGCCGTCTAGCCCTGCGGCATTAACCTCCTCCCGGTGGCGGAAGAATTCGCGCAGGCCGTACTGGACGCCACGGCCAGTGGCCTCGGTGCGGCCACGGATGCCGCCGTGGCCGATCGGCTTGCCGGTGACGCAGGCGATGTAGTTGATGTCTTCCGGGTAGAGGTGTTTGTAGGTGTCGGCGATCCACGCCATCTCCCGCTGACCGGTGCCCACGTCCGGCGCTGGTACGTTGGTCGAGGGGCTGAGAAAACCCTTCTCCGCTAGCTCACGGGCAAAACGCCGGGTGATCACCTGCAGATCGTCGCGGCTGTAATTTTCGGGGTTGATGCAGAGTCCGCCCTTGGAGCCGCCAAACGGTACGTCGACGATCGAGCACTTGTAGGTCATCAGCGCCGCTAGCGCCTCGATCTCCGGTTGGTCCACCGACTCAGAAAAGCGTATCCCCCCCTTGGCCGGCAGACGATGGATGCTGTGTACCGCACGCCAGCCGGTGAATACCTCGACACGCTCACGTAGCTGTACCGGAAAGGTTACCTGCAACACCGAGGTGCAGCTCTTGATGGCTCTGGCAATGCCTGGGTCGAGTTCCATGATCTCCAGAGCGCGGTCGACCATATGATCGACGCTCTGGCGGAATGTCAGGCCACTGGGTACTTCAACCACTGCATTAACCCCTTATATCAGATTCTGTCTGCCGCAAGTCTAACGGTTTTTGGCTTAAGCCTAAAAGGGGTGCTGCAGGGGTGGTTCGATTGGCAGATGATTATTTGAATCCAGACCGCTCCAGCCTGCGTATTGTTATCTGAAAGCCGCGGAAAACTGGCTTGAACCACAGAATTACGAGGAGATATATCATGAAAACATTGACTTTCACTGCCGCAATGATTCTTTCTACCGGTCTCTCTGCCGGGCAGTTCAACAGCCCCTTCGAGGTAGGCAACCCGGATCTCTATCATGGCGTTGATGACTCCAGTCAGCTGTCGACCGCAGTACAGCCTGGCATCGGCGACTCCTACGCCTATCCCTGGCTGGGTAATGGTGGCTTCTCTGACACCAAGACGGTAGTGCAGCGGGGTACTAACGAGGCCTACGGTAGTCATCTGCTCGATCTGGGGCATGAGATTGACTGGTAATGGAAGCAGTGAGACCGGGGCTTAGCATGAGCCCCGGCGGGGCCTGCGGCCCTGTATCGAAAAAGAGGTGGATCACCACTGTGCTGTGGATGGTCTGCCTCTTGCTGTTGATCGGTTGTCAGTCGCAAAAACAGGATCCTAGCGGCGCGCAGGTGTTCCCCGGCGGTGAGCTGAGTGCGCTACGTAGCGAGGCGCTGAAACTGATCAACGGTATGCTCGAGGAGGAGATGATCCCCGGCGTTAGTATCGCGCTGGTGGATCGCAGCGGCCCACTCTGGGTCGAGGGCTTTGGCTACGCCGATCAGCCGACGATGCGGCCGGTGCAGGCGGATACCGTGTTTCGTGTTGGCTCGTTGACCAAAACACTGACCGCACTGGCGGTGATGCAGCTACAGGAGGCAGGTCGCATCGATCTCGACCAGCCGTTTACAGAGCAGTTCGAGGGTTTTTCGATTCGCAGCCGTGGTCCGGTTCAATCCTTTACCCCGCGTCAGATGCTGAGTCACCGAAGCGGCCTGCCGAGCGATCTGCGCAAGGGGATGTATACCGCCACCCCCTTCACCCAGGTGGCGACACTGCTGGAGGATGAGTACATCGCCTATCCCCCTAACCAGGTCTACAGTTACTCCAACCTGGGATACGATCTGTTGGGCCATCTGATTGCGCAGCGTTCCGGCAGTACCTATCAGACCTATCTGCAGCGCCATTTGTTTCAGCCGCTGCAGATGAGGCATAGCGGTTTTGAACTGGATGAGGTGATGGAGCAGCGGCTTGCCGCTGGGCATCTGGACGGCCAGGTGCGCCCCCAGCCGCCGTTGCGGGATACTCCCGCCCTGGGTCTTTACACTAGCGCTGCTGACATGGCGCGGCTGCTGCACGCGCTATTGCGATCGGGGGATCATGTCCTCTCAGCGCAGAGCCTGCGGGAGATGTGGCGTGAGCAGACCGCAAGCGGGCAGATCGTTCGAGGTCCGAGCCCCGGGCTGGGCTGGTTCATTGAGCAGGATCCGCTGATCGGCAAGGTGGTGCGTCACGGCGGCAGCACCCTGCTGTTTGGCGCTGAGATCTCACTGCTGCCGGAGCGGGGATTGGGGGTGGTAGTGTTGACCAATGGGGCAGATGGGAATCGCTATGCCCATAAGATCGCTGCCACCCTGCTGACCCTGACGTTGCAGTTGCGTGGCGAGTCGTTGGGGGTTGCGAAAACCTCGGAAGATACCTCTACGGCTGGCGAGCCGAAGATCGTCTCTGGGGGGTATGCCACCGATCTGGGGCTGCTGACCATCGACCCCGAGCGCCCCAGGCTCTGCGCCTGCATCATCGAACGGGTGCTTGACATGGTGCGTTTTGATGACGGCAGCTATGGGCTGACCCCGGAGAGTCGCGAGAGCCTACCGGCCGCCTATCGTATCCTGGGTGAGATGCGGTTTCGCTCCCGCCGCTCGGGGGAACGGGATCTGTTGATCGCCGAGCGCAATGAGCAGGAGTTCATCCTCGGCACACGGATCGACTCGAAGGCGTGGACCGATGCCTGGCGTGAGCGCATCGGGCGCTACCGCACCATCAACCCCGATGGCAACTTCTCGATCCAGAACCTGCGCCTGAGTGAAGAGAGTGGCGTGATCTGTCTCCACTATGAGGCGCCGCACCTGAGCGACGGCTCGATCCGTGTGCCGCTCAAGCCGGTCTCGGCCACCGAGGCGATCGTCGAGGGTCTGGGACGGGGCAGCGGTGAGACGGTCAGTATCGTTGAGATCAACGGCAAGCAGTGCCTGAAGTTTTCCGGTTACATGAGTGAGCCGCTGGAAGAGTCGCCGTAGAATTGGGTTCGGTAGGACATTTATGCTTGAATGTTGTTTAAAGGAGCCCTCAACGAATCGTTGACTCGCACCTTGGGTCCAGAATCTGCCGCTTTGTCGTTGCTGCTCTTCGCAATAACCTGCTATTACGTGCGATCAGCGCCTTAGCTCGACGAATTCTGAATCCCAATCTGCTTCGTCCAGATTTATTCAGAGGCTCCTGAGAAACCGCCTTCAAGGAGCCTCCATGACCGCTCAGGTCGAAGATCCCGTCACCGCACAGCAAAAACGCAATGAGATGCTTGCCAGACTGCTGGCCGCCACCTCGCTGAAAGATCGGCGTGCCTTCGCCGAACTCTACCAGCTGAGTTCGGCGAAACTGTATGGGGTGGTACTGCGTATATTAGTAAGGGACGAATGGGCAGAGGACTGTCTTCACGAGGCCTACATGAAGATCTGGAATGCTGCCGGCACTTATCGTCCCGATCGAGCGGCACCGATGACCTGGATGTCGACCATCGTACGCAATCAGGCACTGGATCTGTTGCGTCGCCGTCGCCGCGAGGTGAGGCGCGCCGAGCCGGAGAACCGGAATGAAGAGGTGGATCCCGGCTTGCTGCCACAGGAACGGTTGCAGCAGAGTGAGGAGGGTCGGAGGCTGAACGACTGTCTGGAACAGTTGAAAGCGAATCAGCGACAGGTGATTGTGCTGGCCTACTTCAAGGGACTGACCCATGAGGAGCTTTCGCAGCAGACAGGAACGCCGTTGGGCACGGTAAAGACCTGGATTCGCCGCGGGCTGGATCAGCTGAAGAGGTGTCTTGAATCATGATAGTACAGGAGAACAAAGCGGAATTGCTGGCGTTCGCCGGTGAGTATGTGCTCGGCACCCTGCAGGGTGAGGCGCGTGATATGTTCGAACGGCAACTGGCCACGGATTTTGATCTGCAGTCGGAGGTGGCAGACTGGGAACAGCGCCTCTCGCCTCTGGCAGCATCGATTGAGCCGGTCGTACCGCCAGACAGCATCTGGCGTCGGATCGAGACGGATATCTCGCCGCATGAGTCACAGTCGCCCGGCTGGTGGGAGAGTCTGAACTTCTGGCGTAATCTGGGCATGGTCGCCTCGGGAGTCGTGTTGGGACTTACCCTGAGTCTGTTTGGCCTGCAGCAGGATGAAGGTGAACTGCAGCGGGTGATGGTGGTGCTGAATGACCAGGCACAGACCGGCTGGCTAGTCGGTGCTGGTGAGACAGGCAAGATGCTGCGGGTGAGTGCAGTCGAACCGACCCGCCTGCAACCGGGCAGGGTTTGTCAGCTCTGGATGGAGACAGAAGATGGTCGCATGCTGTCGGTAGGCGTGTTACCGCACTCGGGGCGTCAGCAGATGAAGGTGCCCACGTTACTGCGGGCCAACAGCCGTTTCAAGGTGAGTATCGAGGCGGCATCCGAGGCACCGGTGGCCAAACCCAGTGGCGAGTTCGTCTTCGAAGGCGGCTTGACCCAGATCTGAACAGTATCGCTGGATCTTTCACTACCTTTATTGCCGATATGGCCCTGTTGAATCAGGGCCTTTTGCCTGATGCACTACTGGTCGATCCTAGGCTTCATCCGGGTTTACAACCAGATAGATTAATCTATATTTTGGGGCACATGGCTCTGCCACCGATGATCAGCCCCCCTCCACAATGATAAAACTGATCAGAGGAGACGTTGCTGAGTGGTTTAGAGTGTCTATTCAGATCCCACGGGATGCTTAAAGGGTGTTGAGACTGCTTTTGACAGCAGAGGCAGGCATATGAGCGGGCCATAGCGATGGCGGTGTGTGGTAGAACGGTGCATCCTGGATGAGTACGAAGATCAGCGGCAGGCAGAGAGTGTGAGAATTCATCTACCAGGGATAGGTTCCTATCGGGGACGCTACGCCTATGCGGCGGTGATAGCCTCTGTGATTCTGTTGTTGGCCGCGTTGCTGGCACTGTATGACGTCGAGCAGGGCAGCCAGACCTACATCAGAAATATCACCCAGCGTAACTCGACGGCCGAATTGTTGCGCGATGTACGCTCCCATCTCGATCTGGTTGAGAATCGCCTGCAGCGTATCGTTATCGAACCGGTTCAAAAGGATGTGCAGAAGCTGGAGCAGGCGCTCACACAGCTGAGTCTGCTGCTCAACCATCTGAAGCAGCTGCTGGCGCAGGATGACAGTCGCGAGAGCCAGGCCATCGCCAATCAGCTGCAGGCGGATCTCGATCGTTTGCACCGCTCTGGGATGGAGCTGGTCGGGCTCCGCACTGAGGTGGAACGCTGGTTTCCGGCAATACGCCAGATGCGGGAAGTGACCTATCCGCACAGCCAGGCGGCGCTAAACCAGCTGGACATCCTGTTGGCCGAGGTTGATGAGGAGCTGTCTGCGGAGCAGCGCCTACGAGTGGTGATGAGCGTGAGCACACTACGCCACTTCTGGTCTGCGATGGCTTCCGAGTTGCGTCTGTTTGTGTCGAACCGATTTGGCGTCTTCGCCAGTGATGCCTCGGTTGGTATGCGCTCCCGGTTCACCAATGTTATCTACTATGCCGAAGAGGTGAAGGCGCAGATCAATATCCTGAAGGCGCTGCATGAAGAGGGGCTGTTGGGATTTCTCGGAGCAGAATCGATCGACGAGGTGGAGTCTCGCTTTACAGGCTGGATGCGCGGCGCCTATCAGATCTCAGTGATGCTGGAGGGTTCGGGGTGGCGGCGTGATGTGGTGATGCTACAGCAGACAATTGATCCGTTGCTGGAACAGATGCGGCAGCGCCTGCGGGTGATCAACTCCGATAGTGAAAACCAGTCAGCTGCCGACATTACCCGTCTCACCAACATGGCGCGGCAGCTCACCCTGACGATGGGGGCGATGGCGCTGTTCACCATCATTCTGGTTCTGCTCGCCTATATCTTTCTCAACCGAACACTGCTGAAACAGATCGCACGCACCGCGCTGGCGCTCAAGCAGGAGGCCCAGGGCAATCTGCGGATCGTCCCGCCACCGGCGAAACTGTCGGAAATGCGGGATCTGGTGGAGGCATTCAATGAGATGCGACGCCAGGTCCACATGCGGCAGAAGCATCTCGACCACATGGCCTACCATGATGCCCTGACCCGTCTGCCTAACCGGGTGCTGTTCCGCGATCGCCTGGAGCACGCGCTGCAGATCGCAGTACGGGATGGCCGGCGCATCGGTCTGATGTTCATGGATCTGGATCGCTTCAAGCAGGTCAACGACAGCCTGGGGCATCTGGTGGGCGATGAGTTGCTGAAGGTGGTGGCAGAGCGGCTGCAGCGGGTGATCCGGGGCTCGGATACTGCGGCACGGCTCAGTGGCGATGAGTTTGCAGTGCTGGCAGAGGGGATCAACGACAGAGCGGATATGATCCCGCTGGCGGACAAGGTGGTGCAGGCGTTGGAGCAGCCGGTCTGCATCGATGAGCATGAACTGCGGATCTCGGTCTCGATCGGCATCGCTATCGCTCCCGAGGATGATCACCTGGCAGATGACCTGATCCGCGACGCCGATACGGCGATGTATGCAGCGAAGAAGCAGCGCGGCTCGGCCTATCGCTATTTCGCTCAGGAAATGATCAGCGAAGCAGCAGAGAGCTTGCAGCTGGAGAACGAGCTGCGGCAGGCGGTAGAGGCCGGCCAGTTTCTGTTCCACTATCAGCCGGTGGTAAGCCTCTTTGGTCGGGCGAACTCTACTGCTGCGAGGCGCTGTTGCGCTGGCGGCATCCGACAAAGGGTCTGCTGTCACCCGCGGTGTTCCTCGATACTTTGGATGACACTGGTCTGATTGTCCGGGTGATCGACTCTTTGCTCGATTCGCTGGTAGATCAGCAGAAGCTTCTAAGCTGTCTGGTGGGACGGCCGGTTGCGCTGGCTCTTAATCTTTCGCCCCGGCTGCTGAACGACCCCCCCTTCTGCCGCGGCCTGCTGAAACGGCTGCTTGAAGGGCAATTCCAGACCGGCTCGCTGATACTGGAGCTCACCGAAGACACCCTCACCCATGAACTTGCAGAAGCCAATGAACTACTGCAGCAGTTAAAGAACCTGGGGGCCCGGGTCGCGTTGGATGACTTCGGTGTTGGCCAGGCTTCGCTCAATCACCTGCGGCAGTTTCCCTTCGATTTGGTGAAGATCGACCGGGATTTTATTCGCAATGTCATCAGCGACTCCAACGATGCCAGCCTGGTTCAGGCGATCATTCATCTGGCTCACGCGTTTGACATGAAGGTGGTGGCAGAAGGTGTGGAGACCAAGGGGCAGCTCGCGTTTGTGCAAAACCTGGGGTGTGATTTTATCCAGGGCTATCTGATCGGTATGCCGCTTTCTGCAGAGCAGGCGCAGGAGTGCGCTGCTGTCGATCAGGCGAGCGGTGGCCTGTTCGAGCCCACGGAGTTTCTTGTCGACTAAGCGGGGTTTGGGGGCCTGTGTGTTGCGGATTCTGCCGCTGCATGATGCTGGTTGACAGTACTGGAAATCTAAAGTAGATTACGCGCTCTTTCGCGGCAGTGGCCCAGTACAGTGGGTTGCGGAACGCGGAATGTCCCCATCGTCTAGAGGCCTAGGACACCAGCCTTTCACGCTGGGTACAGGGGTTCGACTCCCCTTGGGGACGCCATTTAAGACCGATTCAAAAGGGCTCTCATATCCATGGAGCCCTTTTTTTGTGCCTGGAAAAAATAGGCCATCTATGCGATGGGTCTGAGTTTGTCGTCCGTTATTAACCCGGCAATTGAACATGACACAGGTATAGGCCGGGCCTTGCCCGACATCATCCATAATTTCAATGGGTTGCAAGTGGCGGCCCATGGCCGCCCTATCTTTATTTAATTGCCGGATTTATATCTTGTGCTTATGGGCATGGGGAGATCTGCATTTGTGGTAGGTTGGCGCTGCCAGAAACAGTGTGGGAGCGTTGATTTGTCCCTGATTATTCTGGGCGTAACCTGGATAACTCCTGTAATGGTGGAGATCTTAAACCACCATTACAGGAGTAGCTTGGGTATAAGTCGGACTACTAGCATTTAACTACAGATTTTTGTTGTTGCCCTGCTAGTGTAGGCTTGCTTCGCAACTTCGCGACACCTTATTGCTAAAGCACCTCGTTAAGATAGATGGCAATGGCCTGAGCATCACTCTTATCGACAAAGCTGTGTTTGCGGGTGGTTACAGAAGCAGAGGTGCCGCGAGAGATTTTGCGACGTCCATTGGCCGGGTCGCTACCATGGCAGGAGGCACACTGCTCGGCATAAAGTGCTTCACCCTGCGCTGAACTGTTGCCACTTGAGCCACCGCTGGAGGTTGTTGCCGTGGTTTCGCTACTACCAGAGGCGCTGTTGTTGGCTTCAAGCACTGTGCTGATGTAGGTCGCGATAGCCTGAGCATCAATCTCATCGACAAAGCTGTGTTCACGGGTAGTCGCAGAGGCGGAGGTGCCGCGAGAGATGTTGCGACGTCCATTGGCCGGGTCGCTGCCATGGCAGGAGGCACACTGCTGGGCGTAGAGATCTGAACCGTCGCTTGAACTGCTGTTCGTGGTGGTTGCAGAATTACTGCTACTGCTACTGCTACTGCTACTGCTACTGCTACTGCTACTGCTACTGCTACTGCTACTGCTACTGCTACTGCTACTGCTACTGCTGTTGCTGTTGCTGTTGCTGTTGCTGCCAGAAGAACTGCTTACTGCCGAGGAGCTGTTGCTCCCTTCAAGTACTGCACTGATGTAGTCTGCAATGATCAGGGCATCGCTCGTCGCTACATAACTGTGAGCACGGGTGATTCTGGACCCTGTGGTTCCCAAGGCGATGTTGTTGCGACCATTTGCCGGGTCGCTGCCATGGCAAGCGGCGCACTGCTGAGCATAACGATCTACACCTTGTACTGAAGCGGTGGGGGTTGGGGTACTACCTGATGAGCTGCCGGAGCTGCCGGAGCTGCCGGAGCTGCCGGAGCTGCCGCCTGCGTCGGTAGTGGCACTGCTGGTGTTGTTGCCCGCTTTGGTTGCATTGCTGATGTAGGCAGCAATGGCCTGTGCATCACCGTTATCGACATAGTTGTGTGTGCCGGTAATGCTGTTTGCAGAGGTACCGCGAGCGATGTTGCGGCTGCCATTGGCTGGATCACTGCCATGGCAAGCGGCACACTGTTGTGCATAGAGCTCTGAACCCCGTGCCACGCTGCTTTCATGTGGGCCGTTACCAGAGTTGCTGGCGTTGTTTGTCCCACTGGCCACTTGGTTGACATGAGAGACACTGCTGGAGGAGGCATTCGACACAATGGAGATGGTCTGTCCCAGGCCGTTGCTGAGTGATGAGTTTCCGCCAGCGTTTGAGATGGTCTCGGATAGATTACTGGTATTGGCCGCGTTTTGAAGCTCTGCCAGTACCGTCAGCAGGTCTCCCAATGGAATGCTGGGGTCGATCGCTTGGGCTGCGGCCAGTGCGGCTCGTGCCTGAGCAAGCATCAGCCGGTTGGCTCTGATTTCTCTGACTGAGCGATGCAGTGAGCGATCTGCGGTGCCAAGTACCTGTGCAATGGCGTCGTCCAGCGCGTTACTTGCTGGTTGGTTGTGGACTTGTAGCCCATCGACCATCGCCTCGATCAAAACCTGCGCGCTGACGATATGCGCAATGGCGGTGTAACGCGGTACAGTACCGGGTGCACCTTTGCCATCCAGCGCCGAGTCGCTCAGGTCGGCAGCCAAGGCTGCAAAAATATCGTCTTCAGTGACATTGCCACCGATCCAGTAGGCGCTCCTGCGCGCCATCTCACCAAAGACCTCACTCGACAGCACCACCTCGGTGATATTGTCGTTGGTCACTGCTGACGTCATCGGGTCGGCAACAGTGCTGGTGTCGAGACCAAAGTTGAGCTTGCTCGTGACGGCTTCTGTGGCGATCGCCAGATTCTCTGCTGTGAGTCCTCCCTCCATCGCCATCGCACTTTTAACAATCATGGTGGTGTGGGGGGTGAGATTGACCCGAGTTGCTGTTGCATCCATCAGTACGCCACTCAGGATGAAATCAGGCTCTGCATTGGTGACTAGGTCGATGCCATAAGTGGCTTCGACAATCAGAGGAAAGGCACTGTCAGCGATCTCGCCCGTGAAATTGAAGCTTGCCTGCTGATCACTGGTGGTGGTTGCGATAACCTCCAGATTGCGATCACGAATGGTGACGGTAGCGCCGACCACTGGGCCGTCACCGACACTGCCGTCAAATGTGATAGGACTTGAAGTGGTCGCTTGTGATGCCGTACCCAGGCTGCCCTCATCGCATGCGGTGAGCAGCATAGCCCCCAAAGTGATGGCACAGATGTTGTGTAGCAGTTTCATGTTTTCCATCCAATTATTGGTTCTGGTTTGTGAGGGCGAAGTATCGATGGCTGGTGGCCGATCATCTTTCGATAGAGTCACACTTCCCTGGTGGGATTTGTTGCGATCATGCGCATTTGGAAGGGGTTTCACCCCGCATCAGTGAACCAGGTGGGATTTTTTTTCGGCGTGTGATCTCTGTCATCAGCCGTTGAGCAGAGAATCGAGAGGTATATCGCCGGTTCTGTCCTCGGCGCCTAAAATTGAACTCAAGAACTCTTCAGGAGGGGGCTGGCGTTGATGATGACATCGAAGTCTACGTGTGTGGCACTGCGGGGGGCTGTGCTCAGCTTCAGCGGTGATCCATTCCAGTCTGATCTGGATACGGTGATGCACTATGAGTCGGATGGCCTGGTCTGGCTTGAGGATGGACGGATCAAGCAGGTCGGTCCGGCGGTTCAGCTCCTCCGCCAGCTGCCCGCCGGTATGGAGCCTGTCGACTACCGAGATTGCCTGATCCTGCCCGGCTTTATCGACTGCCACACCCACTATCCTCAGTTGCAGGTGATCGGCGCCTTCGGCGAGCAGCTGATCGACTGGCTGAATCGATATGCCTATGTCACCGAGCAGGCGTTTGGGGATCCTGAGTGTGCGCATGAAGCGGCCCGCATCTTTCTGCGTGAGACGCTGCGTGCAGGCACCACCACCGCGGCGGTCTACTGTACGGTACACTCGGCATCGGTCGACAGCTTCTTCGAAGAGTCAGAGCGCCTGAACATGCGCAATATCGCGGGCAAGCTGCTGATGGACCGCAACGCCCCAGAGCCCCTGCTGGATAGCCCGCAGCGGGGTTATGACGAATCCAAAGCGTTGATCAACAAGTGGCACGGCCGTGGCCGGCAACTCTATGCCATCACCCCCCGGTTTGCTGCAACCAGTTCAGCAGAGCAGATGGAGATGGCCGGTGCGCTGTGGTCTGAGCACCCCGGTACCTATTTGCAATCCCACATCGCTGAAAATCGGGATGAGATGACGTGGGTAAAGCAGCTCTATCCAGAGCGTGCTGACTACCTTGATGTCTATGAGCACTATGGGTTGCTTGGGCCGCGAGCGATCTATGGCCACGGCATCCACCTCACCGAGTCGGAGCTGCAACGCTGCTATGAGACGGGTACGGGGATTGCCCACTGTCCGACCTCGAACTTTTTTCTCGGTAGCGGCTGCTTCGATCTTGGCAATGCAAAGCGTTCGTCACGGCCGGTACGGGTCGGTCTTGCTAGTGATGTGGGGGCGGGAACCAGCCTCTCGATGCTGCAGACCCTGAACGAGGCCTACAAGGCGGCACAGTTTAACGGCTTCCCGCTCAATCCGGCGCAGGCCTTCTATCTGGCCACGCGGGGCAGCGCCGAGGCGCTCTATCTGGAGGAGCGGATCGGCGGCATTGCCCCCGGCATGGAGGCCGATCTGCTGGTGCTCGACCTCCACTCGACGCCGTTGATCGAATACCGGATGCGCCATGCCGGTGATCTGATGGAGGCCCTGTTTATCCAGATGACCCTGGCCGATGAACGGGCAACCCGGGCCACCTACCTGGCCGGATCGCTTGTTTATGAGCGTGATTGAAGCCGAAAAGGGCGACTCGGCTGGTAGTGGGTTTTTGGCTGTCCAACAGCCGTGATCGTTTCAGATCAGTTCAAAGACATACTCGAAGGCAAATAGCACCAGAATGGCGTAGGCGACCGCACCACCCAGAAACGCCAGCGTCTGGATCTGGGTTTCCTGGGGGATCTCCTCGCGCATCACGTTGATGATGATGGCGCCGGCGAGAAAGGAGAAGAGAAGAATTTCCGTGCTCACCGGAACCACGGTCAACTCTCCGACTAGCCACCCAACGTAGAGGCTGGCAACCAATAACCATCGCACCCTATCGGCATAAAATGCCTGGTACTTATGCTTCAGTTCAAGATCGGTGCCAATAAAATGGAGAGCGAAAGTCACCGACGCCAAAGTCAGCGGCATATAGGTCTTTTGGAGAAAGCTGGCGAACAGATGCCCGATGATAAACCCGTAGAGCAGAAAGCTCCCGATGTGCAGGATGGCGGCCAGGTTGGCGTGATCTGTCTTGTTGCCGGTGCGTTGCACCGTGGCAAACTCCGCGATGCGGTGGATGCTGTGGTAGAAGATCAGGCCGATCATCGCCACCAGGTAGACATGGTGTTCCAGATAGCTGAGCACTCCGAAGCCGATGTGCTCGTCCACCTGCTCCTGTTTTCTGGCCAACTTGGGTAGCACATAGATAAAGACATAGGCTACCGAAGCGCCACCGGCGGCGGAGAGCCAGGCGCTCCCTTCACGGGGCTTGAAGGCCCTGTGACCTACCAGGATATGGATCAGGGCGATCAGTGAGGTAGCGGCAAAAGAGGCGACCATCTCCACGACTATTAACCCTCTGCTGAGACTTCCTGCTGAACGCTAACGGACGAGGCGCCGCTGAGCAACAGGTAGAGGCAGGGGATGATGAACA
The DNA here is from genome assembly GCF_000224455.1 of endosymbiont of Riftia pachyptila (vent Ph05). Classification (NCBI taxonomy): domain Bacteria; kingdom Pseudomonadati; phylum Pseudomonadota; class Gammaproteobacteria; species endosymbiont of Riftia pachyptila. Next base: position 254 of record NZ_AFOC01000052.1, on the reverse strand, counting down.
GTGCGATCACCGTTGCCACCAACAGCCCTGCGATGATTACCAGGCAGAGTGGCATCCAGAAGGGGTCGCTGAGCGCCAGCGGGGTTAGGCCGATCACGGTGGTGATGGTGGTGGCGAGGATCGAGTCGGACTGGTCTGAGGTGATGGTGTATTCGACCCCGTGGGGCCAGGTGGGGTGGCTGCACTGCTCGGCCATCACCTGCTTCAGCTGCTCGATCAGCTTGAGGCTGTCGAAGCCCGGCAGCTTCTTTACC
>NZ_AFOC01000053.1:0-24674 GCF_000224455.1 endosymbiont of Riftia pachyptila (vent Ph05) | reverse complement strand
GTGGCACGGCTGATGATCTATGCTCAGCCCGGGTGGAGAAGGTGACGGCTCGCGGCTGGTGGTTGAGGATCGTCGGCATGCCTGGGGTGGAGGCTCTCCTGGATGCGCCGGGTCAGCAGCTCTCCGCGACCGCAGTTGGGGCATTCGTAACGTGTCTGTTCGGTGTGGCCCTGACGATTCTGTTCGGCCATTAGCATCAGGGATCGGCAACGCTGGCAATACATGGTCTCTCTCCACTGATGGGAGGGCTGGCGGCCTTCCAGCCGCTGCGCTCCCGCTTTCAGGTCAGTCCCAGTTGAGTGCGCCACCGGTCTGGTACTCGGTGACAGTAGTCTCAAAGAAGTTCTTCTCCTTGCGCAGATTGGCTTGCTCGTCGAGCCAAGGCAAGGTTGCCTCGGCGCCGGGGTAGGGCTCTGACAGTCCGATCTGCCGGGCGCGTCGGTTGGCGACATAACGAAACTGTCCCATGTGGTCATCTTTACTGTAGCCGAGGATCGGATCGCGCAGGATATAACCGGCGTAGGCATCTTCCGCTGCCTCGCACTCGTCCCACATCTCACGGATCGCCTGGGGATCGGGGGCGATGTTCTCTTCCAGCATGATCTGCTTGGCGACGCGGATGCCGAAGGAGGCGTGCAGCACTTCATCGCGCATGATGTATTGCAGTTGTTCGGCTGTGCCCTTCATCAGGCCGCGGCGCTGCAGGGCAAAGATTGGCGAGAAACCGTTATAGAACCAGACCCCCTCGAAGATGCCGGCGAAAAAGAGGTAGGCCATCAGGAAGTTTTCCAGCTCATCGCGGTTGGACAGGTCCACATCGGAGCGCAGGATCGAGTGTAGACGGCGGTTGGCGATTTGGATCTTGCCGTTGATTTCCGGCACCACCCGGTAGCGGTTGTAGATCTCCCCCTGATCGAGGCCGATGGTCTCGATGCAGTGCTGGTAGGTCCAGGTGTGCAGGGCCTCCTCGTAGACCTGACGCGCCTGGTAGATCTGCAGCTCAGGTGCACTCATCTTTTCCATCACCGCCAGGCCGATGTTGCGCATCGCCAAGATGTCGGAGGTGGTCAGGTAGGAGAGCACGTTCTCGTAGATGTGGCGCTCTTCCAGGGTCAGCTTGTGGTGGTAGTCGTGAACGTCCTGGGCCATGTTGATGTCCAGCGGCGTCCAGTGGTTCTTGTTGGCGTTGAGGAAGTACTCCCAGGCCCAAGGGTATTTGAATGGCGCCAGCTGGTTGACGTCGGTGAGACCGTTGACCACCCGCTTGTCGTCCGGGTTGACCGGCTTGGTGTCAAGCGGCGCTGCGACAGGCAGGGGCGTAGCCTCGGTTTGCACTGCAGCGCGGTTGCCGAGTAGCGGGTTGGCCTCCGGATGAGGCGACTGGGTTGACTCGGCCTGAGGTGCCGGTTCGGTTGCAGGCGCGGGGGGCGTCTGTTGGCTGGCCAGTGGCGCCAGCGGGTCGTCCCAATTCAGCATATCGTGTACTCCTTTGATCTCTCTGCCCCTGCAGGCGCGGTGTTCGCAGCCTGGTCGCTGGGCTTCAGTGCGCCGCTCACGGCGCTCTACATGTCGTGTTGCCGGTGGCGTGTTATTGGCAGGCCTCGCAATCCGGGTCGAGGATCGAGCAGGCCTTGGGCGCCTCAGCCGGAGCGCCGTCGCCAAGTCGATTGACGTCACCACTGCTGCTGGCGGTGGTTTTCTCGACTGCGGTAGCGCCCATCGAGCGCAGGTAGTAGGTGGTCTTGAGGCCGCGCACCCAGGCTAGTTTGTAGAGGTTGTCGAGCTTCTTGCCCGACGGCTCGGCCATGTAGAGGTTGAGCGACTGGCCCTGGTCGATCCACTTCTGGCGGCGGGCGCCGGCCTCCACCAACCAGCGCGGGTCGATCTCGAAGGCGGTGGCGTAGAGCACCTTCAGCTCCGCCGGGACGCGCTCGATGGGCGCCAGGCTGCCGTCGTAGTATTTGAGGTCGTTGATCATCACCTCGTCCCACAGCCCCTCGCGCTTCAGGTCATGCACCAGATAGGGATTGACCACGGTGAACTCGCCGGAGAGGTTCGATTTGACGAACAGGTTTTGGTAAGTCGGCTCGATCGACTGGCTGACGCCGACGATGTTGGAGATGGTGGCAGTGGGAGCGATGGCCATGGTGTTGGAGTTGCGCATGCCCTGGGTCTTCACCTTTTCACGCAGTGCATCCCAGTCGAGGCTGCTGCTCTGGTCGATCTGCAGGTAGTCGCCACGGGCCTGCTTGAGCTGCTGCAGTGAGTCGATCGGCAACACGCCCTGGCTCCACAGCGAACCTTCATAGCTGGAGTAGCGGCCGCGTTCTGCCGCCAGCTCGGAAGAGGCCTGGATAGCATAGTAGGAGACCGCCTCCATGGAGCGGTCGGCGAAGGTCAGCGCCTGTTCCGAGGCGTAGCCGATGCGCTGTTTGTAGAGCGCGTCCTGGAACCCCATGATGCCGAGCCCCACCGGGCGGTGGCGCAGGTTGGAGTGACGCGCCTGGGGCACACTGTAGTAATTGTAGTCGATGACGTTGTCGAGCATGCGCATGGCGGTGGTGACTGTGCGCTCCAGCTTCGCTATGTCGAGGCCGTTCTCGTCGACATGGGCGGCCAGGTTCACCGAGCCTAGGTTGCAGACCGCGATTTCACTGTCGTTGGTGTGCAGGGTGATCTCGGTGCAGAGGTTGGAACTGTGTACCACGCCGGCGTGCTGGTTGGTGTAGCGGATGTTGCAGGGATCTTTGAAGGTGATCCAGGGGTGGCCGGTCTCGAACAGCATGCCGAGCATCTTGCGCCACAGATCCACCGCTTTGAGGCTGCGGAAGACTTTGATCTCGCCGCGCGCGGCCTTCTCTTCGCAGGCGGTGTAGACGGCCTCGAACTCAGCCCCGGTGAGGTCGTGCAGGTCGGGCACCTCGTTGGGGGAGAACAGGGTCCAGTCGCCTTCCTCGGCGACCCGCTTCATGAACAGATCGGGGATCCAGTTGGCGGTGTTCATGTCGTGGGTGCGACGGCGCTCGTCACCGGTGTTCTTGCGCAGCTCGAGGAAGTCCTCGATGTCGATGTGCCAGGTCTCCAGGTAGGCGCAGACTGCGCCCTTGCGCTTGCCACCCTGGTTGACGGCGACGGCGGTGTCGTTGGCCACCTTGAGGAACGGCACCACGCCCTGGCTCTTGCCGTTGGTGCCCTTGATGTGGGCGCCGAGGCCGCGCACCCGGCTCCAGTCGTTGCCCAGGCCGCCGGCGAACTTGGAGAGCAGGGCGTTGTCCTTGATCGCCGAGTAGATGCCGTCCAAGTCGTCCGAGATGGTGGTCAGGTAGCAGCTGGAGAGCTGTGGCCGTAGGGTGGCTGCGTTGAACAGGGTCGGCGTGGAGCTCATGAAGTCAAAGGATGAGAGCAGATTGTAGAATTCGATGGCGCGGCCTTCGCGATCGATCTCGTTGATCGCCAGCCCCATTGCCACGCGCATGAAGAAGGCCTGTGGCAGCTCGAAGCGGGTGCCCTCTTCCGTGTGGATGAAGTAGCGGTCGTAGAGGGTCTGCAGCCCCAGATAGTTGAACTGCAGGTCGCGCTCGGGTTTGATCGCATCGGTAATGCGCTGCAGGTCGTACTGCTGCAGGCGGCTGTCGAGCAGCTCCAGTTTGACGGCGCGTTTGACGTAGGCTTTGAAATAGTCGGCATAGTGTTTGCCCATCTCGGCCTGGGTCTGCACTGGGTTGTCGAGGTCGAGGTCGAGGAAGCTGAGGGCCTCGCGGCGCAGGATATCCAGCAGCAGTCGCGCTGAGACCTGGGAGTAGTTGGGCTCCTGGTCGATCAGGGTACGGGCGCTCATCACCAGCGCCTGGGAAATGTCGTTCTCGGTGACGCCGTCGAATAGGTTGCGGCAGGTGGCGTCGAGCACCCGCTGGGCGTCGACCTGGTCGAGGCCATTGCAGGCCTCAGCGAGCAGGGTCTTCAGGCGGGCGATGTCGAGGGGACGCTTGGAGCCATCCGCCAGGGTCACCATCACCTGGTGCTCGGGTTGTTCTCCCTCGACCTCGGCGCGGAGGGCGGCCTCTTCAGCACGCTTCTGCGCCTGCTGCTCGCGATAGAGTACGTAGGCGCGGGCCACCTTGTGCTCGCCGGAGCGCATCAAGACGAGTTCAACCTGGTCCTGGATGTCTTCTATATGCACGGTGCCGCCGGCGGGCAGGCGGCGGGTGAGGGCCTTGACCACCTGTTCGGTGACCTGCTCGACCGCATTGTGGATGCGGCTGGAGGCGGCGGCACTGCCGCCCTCCACAGCGAGGAACGCCTTGGTGATGGCAACCGAGATTTTGCTGGCGTCGAAGTGGGTGACTTTGCCGTTGCGGCGGATCACCTGCAGGTTACCCTGGGTGTCGTCGATAGCATCCGGGCTGAAACTGCTGGCAGTTAGCGGGGGGATAGATGCGTCTGCAAAATTCTCTGGGGTCGCTTCGATTGCCATGTCTCCTCCGGACTCAATCTTCTGTGGCTGTGCGCAACGATGCTCTGAAGCCGGGTGGCTTGGGTTGCGGTACAGGCTGTCAATGATTCGCAGCAGGCATTGGTGCGGCTCCGGTACTCCACTTCCCGTTCGCAGGGAGGTTGCCGGGGGGGGGGCTGTGTTGATTTTGTGCCCTGTCCGCAGAATCTGGTGTGCCGCTCAGCTGCTGAAGCACAATATATACGCATATTTCTTGCTGTCAAACACAATATGTTGTGTATGGAAGGGTGATAACTGGTGTGCAGATTGTGGGCGAGCTGTGGATAAGTAAGGTGGGATTTGCTGCATTTTTAGTAAAAACACAGGCTTAGCTTGCTGTTTAACGGCTGCTGTAGATGCTGCTGTGGGGTGAGGGTGGGTGGTGTCGAACGAAGAGGTAAATTCCTGTGACCCACTGCGGTTTTTCTGTGCCTTGTGGAAGCAAAAAAATGAAATGCATGTAGGGTTAACGAGGTCGGCCGTAAATAGAAAAAAGGAGCTGTTGCCCGCTTGGGTGAGGAGATGGTGAGGTTATGCGTTCAGTACTTTATGTTAGTGATCAGTTGGCTTCTGAAGTCTATCTGCGTCGATGCCTGGACGGAGCGCATCTCTCCCTGGCCGCTGCTGTTCGTACCAATACGGATCTGTTGACCTGGGTGGCCAGACTAAATCCCGATTTTCTGCTGGTGGATGTGGATGCTCCGACTCCACGTCTGCTTGACGCTTTGGAGACACTGGTCGAGCTGGCATCCCTGCCGGTTGTGATGTTGTCCCGAAACGGGGACCGGCACTTGCTGCAGCGTGCCGAGGTGGCGGGGGTTGCCGGGGTGGAGCCCGGGTCGCTGGATTCTGTCGATCTTGCTTGTCTTGTGGCCTCAGCCTCTGAAGTATTTGCGCAAAGACAGTTGTCAGCCAGACGTCAGCCATAATCCCATTTTGTATTTGTGATTTGAGGCAGCATGCCTGCCTCACCGTTCGTTTCGGGTGTAATGCACTTGAGTTTGATGGGGTGTTTGCATATCAGAGAATAAGAGTATGCTGCGGTGTTTATGCTGCTTACCTAAAGGTTGGAAATACTATCCGGATTGCGTATGGTTTGTCCCATGGGGAAACCCGAGAGAACAATCAAGCGTATGAGGAGGAGTTATTTTCAATGTTAGTACGCGACATAATGACAAATGCGCCTAAGACTGTGAGCCCCGATGCGAAGTTGTTGGAGGTGGTCTCACTGATGTGCCTGTTTCGTTTTAGTGGCCTGCCTGTTGTGGAGGATGGGAAGGTGAAGGGGATCGTAGCGGAGAAGGATGTGCTGCACCGCATGTTCCCGGGCCTGGAGGATTTCAAGGACGGTATGGTCGCTCCTGATTACGACAGTATGCTGACTCAATACAAAGATGTGGTGACTCTGAAGGTCGCAGATGTGATGACTTCGCGGGTTATTACGGTTGATCCTGATATGCATATCCTGAAGGCAGCTACTGTTATGATACGGCACAAGTTTCGCCGGATTCCGGTTGCAGAGGATGGTGAGTTGCTCGGTATGCTGAGTTTGGGGGATATCCACAAAGCGATCTTTCAGTACAATATTTCGAGCAACATGTGCGGCACTTCATAGGAATAAACTGGAGCAGGTTGCTGCTTCAGGCATAAAAAAACGGCGATTTCCGCCGTTTTTTTATGCCTGATCATTCCAGGTGCGGAAGAATACTCTTCCGCACCTGTGGTTTTGAATTTGAACTATATGCTCAGAATTCGCCGGTCGCTCCAGCAACCATTACGTCCAACATTGCCTGGTTAACGCGGATTGCAATTTCTGTCAGTTCAGGCGGCAGCATCTGACTGTTGATCAGCATGTCGAGGTTTAACATCATCAGCCATAGTTGTCCTTGCTTGTCTTCAACCATGGCGATGCGGCAGGGCATATAGGCTGCGTAGATCGGGTCATGCATGATCATCTTCCGGGCATCTTCAGGGTTACAGAACTGGAAGATGTCGAGGTAGGGGGTCTTCAGTCCGCGGGCTTGCAACTCTTTGGATACTTGCTGGCGGGACACAAACTTCAGATTGATCTCTGCTGCACGCGACATGAGTGCCTGGATGGCATCTTCTCGCGGAACCTTGACGCTCATCTGAACTACGGTTTGTTTGATGTCGGTGATGTTGATCTGGGGATCATTGTTGTCAGCAGCATATGCAGGTAGCAAAAGAATTGCTGACAACGCAAGGGTGAACCAGAGGGTTTTGATCGTATTCATAGATTTCTCCGAAATGGGGGCGCCTTCAACGCATCATGAACTGTAGTGTTATGCCTTATTTTTTATTGTTTGGAGCCAATGACGAGATGTAGGCGAGGATGCTTTCGACCTGTCGGTCGTCAAACTCATCGAAGGTATCATCTTCTGGGTCATCGTCATGCACACGCTGTTTCCACTGGAACATCTTTATCTGCCGGAACAGGTACTGGGAGTACTGCAGCGCCAGAGCAGGGATGCTTTTTCGGGATTTGCCCATGCCGTTCTTGCGGTGGCAGCTCTTACACTCTTCGTTGTAGATAGCCTTGCCCGCATCAATAGCACCGGGCCATAGGGGGATTTCCGCCAGCCTGGGAGCGATAGTCTCAAGGTTGATGCTTGCATAGTAAGCGGAGATATCGTCAATATCATCTTCGCTCAAGGACCTGAGTGAGGAGGTAATGACCATTCGAGGGTTGAGGCGATCGCCCCTGATATAGGCCTCTATCTGCTTGGTCATGTAACCGGCTGGCGTACCGGCTAGACGGGGGGAAGCGGGGCCTGGGGTGCCTTGGCCGTAGATACCATGGCAGAGGGCGCAGCTGCGGCTGAGCTTTTTGCCATTTTCAAGGTCAATCGCCTGTGACGTTAACGGCAGAGTAAGCAAGATCGTTAGTAATAACCGTTTCATTGGAAGCCTCCTGGTTAACGGTCGAATTGCGCAAGTAGCAGCCCTGATAGGGGGGGGCTGCTTTGTTTGGAATGGCCCCGGCATGGTTGCGGAAGGCCATGCCTCCACCTCCAGGCGAATTTCTTCCCCCCAGCCAAGAGCGTGGTCTCTGCTGGCGGAGAAAAATGGCAATATTTTTTTCAATTTGTGTGCCGGTCCCTGCGGCTGATTGTTTTGATCCGACAAGGACGCGGGCATTGTGACAAAAGCATTGATGCGATTCAATTTTCTTTAAATTTCAAAAAATTAGCAGTTTAATGGGTTCTAATTGTTGGGTGATCATCAAAAAAATTGTGCTGTTTATGCCCCTTAATATATATTGCCCGACCGGCAGTTAACCGATATTCTGCTCCCCATCGTATGATCGTGCGCGGTCCCGGTTATGTTCTTAGCCATGGGTTCTTCCTTTTGTTGGGGGGCATCCTCTGATTGGGGCCTGGCAAGCAGGTTGGTGAGGTTTAGATGAACAAGTATTTAGCGGGTGTAGTTGCGTTTGCTTGCATGTTCGGGCTGTCTAACGTGTGGGCGAGTCCAGCAGAAGAGGCGATGAAAGAGTATGATCAGGCGCTCTCGCGGACGCCGAATCTCGAAAATGGCAAAAAGGTTTACAAAATCTGCGCTGTGTGTCACACGCCGGAAGGCTGGGGGCGGGTTGACGGCACCTACCCACAACTTGCAGGGCAACTGAATACAGTGATCATCAAACAGCTGGCTGATATCCGCGCCAGAAATCGTGACAATCCTACTATGCGGCCTTTTACCTCTTCGCGCCTACTTGGAGGTGTGCAAGAGATTGCAGATGTTGCAGCCTATATTGCACAACTTCCGATGACGCCAACTAATGGCCGGGGGTCGGGGATGGACCTGGAGCACGGCGAAAAGCTTTACGTAGATAACTGCGTGGAATGTCATAGCGAGCATGGCGAGGGAAATAGAAAAGAGCACATCCCAATGATTCAGGGGCAGCACTACCGCTATTTGATGCGACAATTTGAATGGATCAGAACCGGTCGTCGCCGTAATGCTGATTCCAGTATGGTAAAACAGATTCGGCGCTTCACTGCGCGTGATGTGGCTGCTGTGATGGATTATGTCTCTAGGTTGGTTCCTCCACCAGGCAAACTGGCTGAACAGGGTTGGGTGAACCCTGACTTCCCCAGCTATTCAAGGGCGAATCTTCCCCGTGATCGAGGCAACCAGATGCCACTTCCAGGAGTGCCTCCACGTTATAGGCCAGGCCAGTATCGCTAACCGAAGAAAGCGATTGGAATGGCCAGCGGGGCATCGGTTCTGCTGCAGAGTACAGACAAAGCCCTTGCCGCCAGGCAGGGGCTTTTTTATGGGGCCTGGAAGAACTGCTTTCGAAAGACCAACTGTTACGCAAGATATGTTGCCATATCGCTTTTTCTGCCTCATGTATGCTTAAGTTCGATGTCTCTATTGTGATATCAAGCAGTCTATCGTCGGAGCGCAAGTCGAGCAGGCTGCTCCCGGTATAATTCCTGGGATGTGTCATTACGCAGAGCGGGGCGCTAGTTCCACTTTTTTGTTCGTATCGACTATCCTCTAATTCGGTGGCAGTACAGCTGTGTGGAAATGCTTTGGAGACGAGATGCTTCAGAAGGTGCTCTTTGTTGATGATGAACCCCAGGTACTGGCAAGTCTGCAGCGAGCGCTTCGCCGCGAACCCTTTGAAATAGTTGTGGCCGGCTCAGCGCAAGAGGCGTTGGCAATCTTGGAGCGTGAGACTGTGGATGTGGTGGTTTCTGATGAAGAGATGCCTGGTATGTCTGGCTCTGAACTGCTAGCCGAAATCTATCGACTTTACCCAGACACGGTAAGGATGATTTTGACCGGCAAGGCGAGTCTGGAAGGAGCGATCAAGGCCATAAATGAGGGGCAGATCAGCAGGTTTTTTACCAAGCCTGCGAATACAATCGATTTGGTTGTGACTATTCGACAGGCGTTGCAGCAAAAGGCGCTGATGTGTGAGAGTCGCCGATTACTCAGGGCGGCGAGAGATCAATCCTCCCTGCTCGAAGAGCTGGAGCGAAGGCAGCCTGGAATCAGCGCTATTCAGAGGGATACTGCGGGAAGAATCCTTATTGAGGAGGAGCAGGGAGACTTCAACTCGCTGATTCAAGAGATTCAGCAGCAGGTAAAAAAATCGGAGCGGGCTCTCTCCCTGCGAAAAAGGAAGTGAGTGGTCGAGCAGGGAAGGCTGCTATCTGCTGCTGGGCGGCAATTTAGTAGAATAGGTCAAGTTGAGGCTGGTTTTCGTTGGGCGTCATGTGCTTTTGGATTTAAGCAGGTCGAAATAAAAAACCGGGGCGTTGGCCCCGGTTAGAAGTTTTATCTCATCCTGTGAGGGTAATCTTCTCCGCCATCCTTGGCGAATGCGCGATCATCCGTGTCAGCCTAGCAGGCTAACCGCGTACATGATCTTACCCAAAGATGTCGTTTGTGATGTTCTGGAACCAGCTATAGGCATACTGAACCTCGCGCTTGCGAGTCTCGGCGCTGGCATCCTTTGCGGTCAGGCCACCGGATACTTTGGTGATCTTGGAGCCGTCCTCGGCCAGACGATAGACCGCCGCCACGGAGATGCCATAGTCCTTGCCTACAATTGAGTAGCAGGTGTTGACGTAGGCCGGAGTGCCGGGCTCTTGACCGCTCAGCAGGGCGGCTACAGAAGCAGCACAGACCTTGGCTTCGGAGTTGGCGGCATAGCCGGATTTCGGCATACCTTTTGCGATCGAAGCATCACCAATCACGTGGATGTTCTTGTGAATGGTGGACTCGAAGGTGTGCAGGTTGATCGGACACCAGTCACCCTTAGTCAGGCCGGCTGCAAAGGCGATCTTGCCCGCTTTCTGTGCAGGAATCACGTTCAGCACGTCCGCCGTCACCTCGTTGAAACCGGTGGTCACGGTGCGGGTCTTGGCGTTGACGCTCTTCAGCACGTTGTCGTCAGAGCCCTTGGGTGTGCCCTGCCAATCGATCATGGAGTCCGCAGTGCCATAGCCGTAGAGATCCTTCCAGCCCTGTACGAACAGGCCCATCTTGGAGAACTTCGGTTTTGGATCCAGGATGATGATCTTGGACTTGGGCTTCTTACGCTTCAGGTAATCAGCGATCTGAGAGGCACGCTCGTAGGGCCCAGGTGGGCAACGGAAGGGATTCGGCGGCGGGCAGATGGCAACGGTGCCACCGTCCTTCATCGCTTCCAACTGCTTGCGCAGGGTGACGGTCTGGGAGCCTGCCTTCCAAGCGTGGGGGATATCTTCGGCGACCTTGGCGTCATAACCTTCAATACTCTCCCACTTGAAGTCGATGCCTGGGGCGACGATGCAGCGGTCGTAGCTGAAACTCTTACCACCCTTGGTCTTGACGACGCGGGCGCCGGCATCGATGCCGATGACGATGTCGTTGACCACATTAACGCCGTGCTTGGCCAATCCAGTGTAGCCGAAACGGATTGAGTCAATGGTGCGGTTGCCACCCAGCACCTCGTTGGACATGTAGCAGGTGTAGTAGTTTTTGTTGGCCTCGATCAGCGTCACGTCGATGCTGGAGTCAGCCATCTTCAGGTACTTGGCTGCAGTGGCGCCAGCGGTGCCGCCGCCAACCACTACTACTTTTTTGCTAGCGCCCAGTGCGAGTGTGGGCGCTCCAATAATGCCAACTGCAGTGGCAGCACCTGCACCTTTGACAAAATTTCTACGGGTAATCTTCATGTTCAAAACTCCCCCTTATTTCTGGCTGGCGTAGAAATTGACCAAGGCCTCAATGCCCTTGTCGCCTTCTTTCTTCAGCATCTTGTTAAGCTTCTTTTTCATCTTTTTGGGTGCTTCGCGATCACCCGCCTTGTAGTCTGCCAGCGACCATTTCAGGTACATGGCGAGCTGACCAGCAAGTACACCGGAGTCATCTTCAGCGGAGGAACCGCCTTCGGCATGGCACTTTTCGCAATATTTGTCATGTAGCTTGGCACCTTTCTTGGCCAGAGTTGCGTCGTACTTTTGTTCTGCGCCGACAAAAGGCTTCTTGCCAAAATAACTGGCCATCTGCTTAAACTCGTCGTCAGAGTAGCCTTTGGCAATGCGGGCCATGATGGTGGTGGGGATATCGCCACTCTTGAAACCTTGCATTGCCTCAACAAAGTACTCGGTGGAGAGTCCCGCAATGCTCGGGGTGGCAGGGCCGGCGCTTGCGCCATTGGTGCCGTGACAACCTGCGCAGGTGTTGGCCAGCATGCTGTCGCTTGCGCCCATCATAAGGGGCTTTTTATCAGCTGCGAAAGCCATTGAGGAAGCGCTGATAGCCAGCGCGCCAATCAGGGCCTTCTTGAGGGTGGTGTATGCCATGTTACCTCCTTTGGATTTTGAACAGGCTTACGTGGTAACGGAGGGATCAGTATCCCTCAAGGGTGTGTTGGTCCTCTTTTTAGAGGGTTCCAACATTACGCACACGTCGGATGAATAGCGGCACTCGCCAACAGCTTGAACACTCCATCCGTCCGTATATTGCTCTTCTAACGGCAACAAAGCCGTAACGCGCGGCCGCTCTAGCGTCGCGCAGGCTTCGCCTCATAGGTTTCTGTTTATTATTATTTCCCAGGATCTAGCGTTACGGCTAAAGCCTTAGATCCTTTGTTAACGGCCTTACTTCGCCTGGCTAAGCAGAGCCAGGATCTGTTTCATTCGTTTCTTTGTTGCGATGCTGATGGCAGTTCTGCCATCTCTGTCTTTTAGATTTTTGTCTGCACCTTTTTGTAACAACAGCTTGACCATGTCCGGGGAGCCACTGCTAACGGCTTCCATCAGTGGTGTGATGCCATCGCTATCAGCTGAATTAATGTCAGCGCCGCTCTCGAGAAGGAGTTGCGTGGTCTGGATATGACCCTGCCCCACTGCCCATGTAAGCGCTGTGGCGCCATCCCGATCTTTTTTGTCGATGCTGGCGCCGTGGGTGAGGAGTTCTTTGACTACCTCGGTATTGCCCCGGTCGGCTGCCAGAATTAGGGCGGTCGATCCATTCTTGTCCTGGGAGTCGATATCAGCGCCATTTTTTGCCAGTATCGCAACAGTTTCTACATGGTCCTTTTCGGCCGCCATCATCAGGGCGTTTTTGCCGTATTTGTCCGATGCTTTGGGGTCGGCCCCTTTGTAAAGCAGCTGCTCCACCATGTCGGTTATGCCGTAGCGGGCTGCTATCATCAGTGAGTCCCAACCGGCGCGTGTGCGGTCATGCAGATTTGCGCCACGTTCGAGAAGAAAAGCGGTGATTGCCGGGTGCCCATTCTCAGCGGCAAATGTCAGGGCTGTACAACCCTCTGTGGTGCGAAAGTTGACTTTGGCGCCGCGGCTGAGAAGAAGCACTATGGTGTCCATATTGCCATTCTCTACTGCCATCATGAGGGCGGTTTTGCCTTTAATGTTGGCAGCATCGACGGCAACTCCCTCATCTAGGAGCTGCTCCATGGCTTCGATATCATCAATGATGGCGGCCTGTCGCAACTCCCGTTCTTTCTCTTTGTCACCCGCAAAGACCTGGGATGACAAGAGAAGACTCAACAGCAGGGCCGGGATTTTGGTTCTTTTCATTGATTTTCCGTAGCGCTTCTGGGATCAGGAGTCTTCTCTCGCCTCTGTCTCGTCGGGCTCATCAGGTTCCTCATGAGCAATGCCTTTGTGACAGTCGATGCAGGTTTTACCCTGGTCCATGGCTCTGGAGTGGCGTTTCCGCGCACTGCGATCTTGTTCACTGAAGTCCATCTGGGTGAAGTCGTGGCAGGTGCGGCATTCACGGGAATCCGAGTTACGCATCTTTTCCCAGACGCGATTCGCCATATCCCAGCGATGTGCCTCGTATTTCTCCTTAGTGTCGATAGTACCCATTATCTCATGGTAGACATCTTTGGCTGCCATGACCTTTGCGATCATTTTTGGCACGAACACTTTGGGTACATGGCAGTCGGAACATGTGGCTCGCACACCTGAGGCATTTTTGTAGTGGACAGTCTCTTTGTACTCTTCCAGATTGACTTTCATGGTGTGGCAGCTGGTACAGAAATCCATCTCATTGGTGAGCGCCAGTCCGACATTGAACAGACCGGCAAAAATTACACCGCCAAGGAAAATTACAGCGATGAAAATGATGGACGCTTTACCGCCAGTTCCTCTACCGGAAGCGACAAATGACATATTCCACACCCTCTTTCTTAGTATGAGTCGGTGCATGAACGGGTAATTGGCGGATACCAAACGAACAACCGACATCGGCCCGGATGAAAAGCATCTCTCAGGCGGAACAACGCAGGGCCGGATGTTACGGCAACTCGGTTCCCGATGTAAAGCTAAAAAGCGGCTCAGAAGCATATGAATTTATTAGATAAAACTGATATTCGTCACTTTTCGGCCCAGCTATTTTTTCTGTGGATCAAGGTTCTTTCCAACTGGCCGACTACTTTTTAGGAAGCAGAGAATGAGGAGTATTGGGCGATGAAAAAACTTGGAGCTTTGGTGTTTGTCCTGATATGCGGGGTTGGTGCAGCTGGTAGGTTGCTTGCAGGGAGTGAAGTGCCTTTCCCTGCCGACTGGAGGAGTTGGAACGCTGTCTCTACTCCGCTGACTGCCATTGGTGCTCTGCCGGGGTGTGATGCCGATGTGAGTGCTCTGCCTCCGATCTATCAGGAAACGGTCGAGACATATTGTGCGGTTCGCCCTCAAGGCCCCGGTGCTGTAGCTGTTTTGGTGAGGCCTGACTCTGTTGCTGCATACAAATTAAGAAATGGTGGGATGGGGGATGGTGCCAACATGATTCTCCACTTGAAGGAGTTGCAGCTTTTGTTTGTCTCAGGGCATAAAGCTGGCGCCGTCAGCTACGGTGTTTTTAAGGAAGACGGAAGCGATGTGACTGATGCCAACCCGGATGCACCATTGGGCGTAAACACCTGCCGCGTGTGTCACAGTGGGTATGAGGCGTTTTGTGTTCAGGGGCAGTGCGGGACTCATAAGTAGCCGGTAAGCAAAGAACCACTACCCCGTTGATTTGTTGGAGTAGTGTTCTGAACAACAGGTGGGGCCATGCCGATCAAAAAAGCCAAACAGCGATACCACAGTTTGGGTTCTACCATCCTGTTGGGGATTTTGGGGACAGGGCTGGCAACTCTGCTGACATTCAGCTTCGTGCTCTATAAAGTCCAAACGGATGCCGATGAAGTTAGACTGCGGGAGACTGCCGAAGCGGTGCTACAGCCGATCATTGGCCTGGCGACTCGGGCAGTCAATGGCAGCAATGTGATGAAGCTGCGGGGGCGTGATGCCCAGTTTCTCTATGCCAGTTCAGGCCTCAAATATCTGGCAATAGTCGGTACCTCCAAAGGTGCCCCAAAATCTGCCTTTGGTGAGGCCCGCCCGCCCTCTCCGGTCGCATACACCTTTATTGGAAATGGCGTGGATGGGGAGGCAATGAAGCGGCTGGCTGCCAATGTTCAGCAGACGCTAATAGATGAAGAAGGCTGGAACTATGTGGTTCGCCGTACCCTACCGGATGTAACAAACGGAGGCGAAATCCTGGCGGTGTTCTCCGCACAAAGCCTCCAGGGCTCGGTCTGGCGCACAGTGAAGCAGGTTGCTGTGGTTGCGTTTGTGGTGATGGGCCTGACCTTGGGGGTGGGGATCCTTATCGGTCGCTGGATCTCAAGGCCTATTGTGGCAACCTCAAAAAGGATCAAGGCGATCAGTGATTCACTGGATCTGTCGGCGCGTGTAGAAGTTGCCAGTCAGGCAGAAGTGGGTGAGATGGCCGAAGCATTTAACAATCTGCTCAACAAGATGCAGGAGATTATTCATCATGTAGAGAGCTCTGTTGCTGAGTTGAGCCGCTCGGCAGAGCAGCTTTCACAGACCACCAGCTCCTCAAATCATCGCACGATTGAACAGGAGGGGCAGACCCGGCAGGTTGTGGTGGCGATGAACGAGATGGCGGTGGTGGTGGAGCATGTCGCCGAGAATGCTTCTCATGCTGCAGGTGCGGCGAAGGATGCCAATGACAAGGCGGCAGAAGGTCAAACGGTGGTTGAGGAGACTATCGGGGCGATTAATGGCTTGGCAGAAAGTGTTGAAATGACCCTTGCTGTCGTCCGTCAGTTGGGCAAAGAGAGCGATAATATCGGTGGCGTATTGGAAGTCATCCATGGGATTGCCGAACAGACTAATCTGCTTGCCTTGAATGCGGCGATCGAAGCGGCCAGGGCGGGTGAGAGTGGTCGTGGGTTTGCCGTGGTGGCAGATGAAGTGCGCACCCTGGCCGGCCGAACAGCTCAGTCGACCCAGGAGATCCAGGCAATGATTGAGCGTCTGCAAGCCGGTGCTGGAGGGGCGATTCGCGCCATCGAGAATGGCAGTGAGCGGGCGGCTAAAAGTGTGGCCCAGGCGAGTGAAGCTGGTATCACCCTGCAAGCGATCGCTGATGCCGTCGCCACGATTACAAGCATGAATAATGAGATTGCCAATAGCTCGCTTGAGCATGCCGCGGCGGCAGAAGAGATCAATAAAAATATCTCACGCATCAGTGAGTTGACCGAGTTGGCGACAGAGGATTCCAGCGAGACGGCGGCGGCTGCGGAAAGTCTTGCGGCGCTGTCAGATCAACTCAAGGTGATGGTGGGTCAGTTTAAAACCTGAAACATTAGTCGCGGAGAAATGGGTTGTGCAGCCGCTCCTCACCAAAGGTCGATTCGGGACCGTGCCCTGGAACAAATCGACAGTCGTCCCCCAGCGGCCAGAGTCGCTCACGGATTGAGCGAATCAGGGTAGCATAGTCGCTGCGTGGAAAATCGGTACGGCCGATTGAGCCCTGAAAGATCACATCACCCACCAGTGCCAGCTTGGATGGAGCATGGTAGAAGGTCAGATGACCTGGCGTATGGCCGGGGGTGTGGATCACCTCAAGCTGCTCATCTCCCACAGTGACCCGATCGCCCTGTTCAAGCCAACGCTCTGGCGTAAACGTCTCTACCTGGGGAAAACCAAATATTTCGGCCTGTTGTGGCATGTTTTCGAGCCAGAATCGGTCCTCCTGGTGAGGCCCTTCGATAACCACCCCCAGTGCCTTGGCGAGTGCCGCGGCTCCACCAGCATGGTCGATATGGCCATGGGTGATGAGAATCCGCTCCGGTATCAGCTCCTGACTTTCTATGGCCGCAATGATCTTGCCGATCTCACCGCCAGGGTCGACAATGGCGCATTTCCGGCTTCTCTCACACCAAAGCAGGCTGCAATTTTGCTGAAAGCTAGTGACTGGGATGATCTGATATCGCATCAGACTACTCGCTGCAGCAGTTTTTCCAATTGCCGTTTCGATTTGGCTCCCAGCGCCACTTCGGATACCACATTGTTGAGTACCAGGATGGTTGTTGGAGTGGCTCGGATGCTGAATGCCTGCGCCAGCTTCGGCTCTTTGCTGACATTGACTTTGCGAATGTTCGGGTAGTGTTCAGACAGCTCGTCGATCAGCGGCGACATGCTTTTGCAGGGGCCGCAATGGTCGCTGTAAAAATAGAGCAGCCGCGAGGCAGGTTCCCCAGTTTCTGCCTCTACCTGTTGTCCCACCAGCTTGCGGGCTGAATGGTAGGTCAGCAGGGTCATCAACAGTAGGGCACCGGCGATTGTGCCGATGATGATTGACCAAGACATGCGGTTTACCCTCTCGCAGCAGTGGAGTCACACTTGTTCGACACATTCCAGAGCAATCTGTCATCAATTTCAACCTGCCGGTAAGCTGGCCGCTACTATTGGCAGGCGCTGTTGCATCGCCGGCCTGTTTTTTTAGCCCAGGAAGACTCTCCTCTGGTGGCTAATGATAAGCGTGCGGAAACCGCTGCTGAAGGAAAAAAATGGAACAGTACACACTAATCGCAATCTTGGGAGGGCTGTTGGTCTTGGCGCTCTTCCTGTCCGGAATCGTCCAACGTCACCAACAGGCAGTGGAGGCAAAACGAATCAAGATCCAGCGCCTTCTGCGTGGTGTCGACCTGGTGGAAAATATTCTGTTTCGTCTGCAAGGCTGTCATCTGCCAAATGAGGTGGAGCGGTTGCTGCGGGAGGACCTGCTTGCCCGCTATCGGGCGGTGAAAAAAGTCGAGCCAAAATATGAGGGCATAGATGAATTGCTCGAAATGACCGAGCAGGCACTTGCTACCCTGGGTGATGCAGCAAAAGCTGACGAGATCACAGATAAATTCCATCTGCAGAAGTTGACGAGCGTTATCAACGAGCTGATCGACTTTATAAAACAGGGCGGTCTGCTGACGCCGATCACGGCAGAAGCAGTTCGCGACCTGGTGGACCTGATCGGCACCCGTCGGGCGGAATGTCTCGCCACATTTCATATGCAGAAGGCCCGGGAGTTGCAATTGGAGGGTGATATCCATGCAGCACTGGGGCACTGCAGCGCCATCAAGGATTATCTGAACCGCAACGGGCCGGTCAATGAGCGGGTTAAAGCCCTCTTCAGGGAGGCAGAGGCGCTTCGGAAAGCACTCAGTGAAGGCGAAACGGTGCTGGAGAGGGAGTCAGCTTCAGACAGTGGTGGTGATTAGCCGGGATGCAATTCAACGCTCTGGATCGAACCCATCGGGTACTACGTCGGTCGGCATGGGGATGCGGTGCTCCTCATCGAACCATTCACCCAAGTCGATCAGGCGACAGCGTTCACTGCAGAAGGGGCGCCAACGCGACGAAGCTTCCCAGGTTACCGGGAGACCGCAGGTGGGGCATTTAACTGTTCGCTTCTCTGTTGCGCTCATCTTCGTCAAAGAATACAGCTGGTGAATTGAAACCTGACGTCTTCGCTCGCCTGGATCGGACGTCCTGACTCGACGGGTTCGAGGAAACGGATATTGAAGCGGTTCTTGTTGCCTGACACTTCGACAAACAGCGGCGTCTCCCTGGGCAGCCCGATGCGCACCATCTGTGCAGGGGTTTGCGAATCGAGGGTCTTCAGATAGAGACCGCTCTTGGCGATCTCCCAACTGGGGTGGCTGCTGTTGCGCACCAGTTCGAGCAGCAGGATGATCGCTTTGCGGACGGGCGCCAGCTCCTGCAGCCAATTCTCCATCTGGCGCTGGCGGACCTCATGGGGCTGATTCAGCCAGTGGTGAAACTGCGGTAAATCGAAGCTGCAGTTACCGCCGGGGATGCTGGTTCGTTGAGCGATGGCGCTGAGGAACTCGTTTTTCTTTAGCTTGTGGGCAATCTGCCCCTCCAGCCGATAGACTTGATGGATCGACTGCTCCAAGCGTTCCAGCACCGCTCCCAGTGCCTCTATGTCGACATCTGGCTGGCGGCGGATTCGCTCAAGGCTGGTGGAGTGGCGCTCCAGCTCCTTGAGGATCTCGGTCTTCAGGTCGGAGCGGGCGAAGATGGCGGTGACGTCGAGCAGCGTGTAGATGGCTGCACGGCTACTCCAGATGTCCGTCATGGGCACAAAGTGATCGATCTGCAGCAGCAGATGTTCCAGGCGCAAAAAAATGCGAATCCTTTCGTTCAGCGGATGTTCGTAAACGACGAGATCGGCCACGTTGCTTTTGATTTGTGATGGTAGGAAGAGACAATTGTCCACTATTTATCCGGGTGAGGCAAAAGGAATAAGAGGGCCTGCTTCACACCTCAGCTGCAACCACGAGCAGGGAAGGGGAAGCCGTCAAACAGTGGTCCTGGCTTCTGTCATTTTCCTAAAAAACGCCGGGGCCGCTGCGGAAGCTGTCGAGGATATGCACATAATTAGCCCGCTCAAACTCCGCAGGGTGCGGTACGCTGATCTGACTGACACGTCCGCGTACCTCGTCGATCGAGTCGAAACCCTTTTCTTCCATCCATGCCTTGATGCCGGTGAGCACCTGACCCAAGGCGCTGGGCCCCTGTTCCAGCAGCAGGCTACAGATGTGTACCACGTCGGCCCCGGCAAGCAGCAGTTTGATGGCATCTTCAGCGGTGTGCACGCCGCCTGTGGCACCTAGGGAGAGGGTGGTTCGGCCATGCAGGATGGCGATCCAGCGCATCGTCAGCAGCGATTCTGCTGAGACTGAGGTGTGCAGGCTGGAGACCAGGCGCAGATTGTCGATATTGATGTCTGGTTGGTAGAAGCGGTTGAACAGGGCGACCCCTGATGCGCCGGCGTCCTCCAGCTGTTTGGCCATGTTGGCCACCGAACTGAAGGCCGGTGAGAGCTTCATGTTGATCGGGATCGTGACCTGCTGGCGCAGATCCTTCAGCAGTTCCAGGTAGCGCTGTTCGATCTCGCTGCCCGGGGTGTTCAGGTCCGCTGCCACGAAATAGACGTTGAGTTCCAGGGCATCGGCCCTGCCTGTTCCATCTCGGTGGCGTGCTCGATCCAGCCGCCGGGGGTGATGCCGTTAAGACTAGCGATCACCGGGATCTCCAGGGTCTCCTTCAGAGCACGCAGGTTTTCCAGGTAGAGATCCTGGCCGTTGGAGAAGTCGTAGTGATCGGGCAGAAAGCTGTCGGCCTCACTGAAACCGGTGTCCTGGTGGTGCAGAAAACGCACCATCACCTCCTCCTCTGCAGTTACCGCCTCCTCGAACAGGGAGTACATGATCAGCGCCGAGGCGCCAGCATCCTCGAGCCGCCTGGCATCGTCAATGCTGCGCGACAGGGGCGAGGCGGAGGGCACCAGCGGATTCTTCAACTGCATGCCGAGATAGTTGGTGGTCAGATCCATTTCAAACTCCTGTGCTGTAAACGCAGAGGCCGCGGAGGTGCAGAGTACGTTGAGGATTTATCAGTTTCGGTCAATAGGTGCCTTCCGCAGGAAGAGACTCCGCGTACTTTGCGTCTTTGCGAGTCCTGCATTTTCATCCCAATTCATTCAGAGGATTGTTCCGGTCTCTCTTCCATATTAGCCATTGCGAGCTGGGCCAGCTGTTCGTAGAGGAAGAAGCGCGTCTTGACCTGCTTCTGGGCGCTGCGCAGGAAGCGCTCGGCTGCCTCCGGGTGGGTGCGCGTGAGCACGCTGAAACGGGCCTCGGTGGCGGTGAAATCCCGGTAGGGGATCGACGGCGCCTTGGAGTCCATGTGCAGCGGGTTCTCGCCCTGCTCCGCCTTGCGTGGATCGTAGCGAAATAGTGGCCAGTGGCCGGAGGCCACTGCCAGATCCTGCTGGCGGATGTTGTGGGAGAGGTCTACGCCGTGGGCGATGCAGGGGGAGTAGCAGATGAGCAGCGAGGGCCCGTCGTAGGACTCCGCTTCGAGGAAGGCCTTTAGGGTCTGCACATCCTTGGCGCCGAAGGCGACCTGGCCCACGTAGACGTTGCCGTAGGCCATGGCCATCATCGCCAGATCCTTCTTCGGCGTGGCCTTGCCGCCGGCGGAGAACTTGGCCACCGCGCCCAGTGGGGTTGCCTTGGAGGTCTGGCCGCCGGTGTTGGAGTAGACCTCGGTATCGAGCAGCAGGATGTTGACGTTGCGTCCGGTGGAGAGCACATGGTCGAGACCGCCGTAGCCGATGTCGTAGGCCCAGCCGTCACCGCCCACCAGCCAGACGCTCTTTTTCACCAGGGTGTCGGCGATCCCCTCTAGACTGCGGGCCTCCCGCTTGTCGATACGCTTCAGTTTCTCCTTCAACGCCTTGACCCGGTCGCGCTGCTCGAAGATCCCCGCCTCGCTGTGCTGGTCGGCACCTAGCAGGCCGTCCACCAGTTTGTCGCCGATCTCGCCGCGTAGGGTCTGTAGCAGCTCCCGAGCTTGTTCCGCCTGCTTGTCGATGGCCACCCGCATGCCCAGGCCGAACTCTGCGTTGTCTTCAAACAGGGAGTTGTTCCAGGCCGGGCCGCGCCCATCCGGATTGGTGGTGTAGGGCGTGGTGGGCAGGTTGCCGCCGTAGATCGATGAGCAGCCGGTGGCGTTGGCGATCAGCATGCGGTCGCCAAACAGCTGGGTGGCGAGTTTCACATAGGGGGTCTCGCCGCAGCCGACGCAGGCGCCGGAGAATTCGAACAGGGGTTGCATCACCATCGCCCCCTTGAGGGTGTTCTGGCGCAGCTGGCTGCGGTCAAATTCCGGCAGCCCAAGGAAGAAGGCCCAGTTGGCCCGCTCTTGTTCTTGATAGGCCGGGTCGTCGACCATGTTGAGGGCCTTGCGGTTGGGGTTCTGACGGTCGCGGATCGGGCAGATCTCCACGCAGAGGCCGCAGCCGGTGCAGTCGTCCGGGGCCACCTGGTAGGTGATGCGCAGCCCCTTCTCGAAGCCGCCGCCCTTGACCGGGGCGCTGCGGAAGCTGGCCGGGGCGTCGGCCAGGTCCGCCTCGCGGAACACCTTGGAGCGGATCGCCGCATGCGGGCAGACCAGCGGACACTTGCCGCAGTGGGTGCAGAGGTCGATCTCCAGCTTTGGCCACTGCAGGCCGATGTTGCGCTTTTCGTGGGCGGCGGTGCCCAGGGGCCAGGTGCCGTCCGCCGGGATCGCACTGACCGGGATGGTGTCGCCCTGGCCGGCGATGATCTTTGCCGTGACCGACTGTACAAAGGCTGGGGCATACGCCGGTACCGGTGCTCGGCGTTCGAGGTGACTGCTTATTTCGTCTGGTACTTCGACTTGGTGCAGGCCGGCCAGGGCGGCGTCGATGGCGGCGTAGTTGCGTTCCAGGAGTCTCTTCCCCTTGCGTCCGTAGGTCTTTTTCACCGCCTGTTTGATCAGCGCGATCGCCTTGGTCTTGTCGATGATACCGGTGATGGCGAAGAAACAGGTCTGCATGATGGTGTTGATGCGTCGCCCCATGCCGGTCTGGTCGGCGATGCGGTAGGCGTCGATGACGTAGAACGCGAGCCGCTTGTCGATCATCTGCAGCTGCATCGGGCGGGGCAGGGTATTCCAGACTTTGGCCGGATCGGTGGGTGAGTTGAGCAGGAAGGTTGCCCCCGGCGCTGCCTTGTCGAGCATCTCATAGCGATCGAGGAAGATCGGCTGGTGGCAGGCGACGAAGCTCGCCTCGTTGTCGCCGATCAGGTAGGTGGAGGCGATGGGCCGGGGCCCGAAGCGCAGGTGGGAGACGGTGACCGCGCCGGACTTCTTGGAGTCGTACTGGAAGTAGCCTTGGGCGAAATTATCGGTCTGCTCGCCGATGATCTTGATCGAGTTCTTGTTGGCGGAGACGGTGCCGTCGGCCCCCAGGCCGTAGAAGACGCAGGCGGTGACCCCTTCTGCGGCATCGGGGCGGAAGGCCGGCTCCCAGCCGAGGCTGGTGTGGGTCACATCGTCGATGATGCCCACGGTGAAGGGGTGTTTGGGCTGATCCTGCGCCAGCTCGTCGAAGATCCCCTTGACCATTGCCGGGGTGAACTCCTTGGAGGAGAGGCCGTAGCGGCCGCCACTGATGCGGGGCATGGTGTCGAGGGCGCCGCGGCTGAAGGCCTGGGCGAAGGCGCTGGCCACATCCTTGTAGAGGGGCTCGCCGTCGGCGCCCGGCTCTTTGCAGCGGTCGAGCACGGCGATCTTCTGCACGCTGGTGGGGATCGCCTCGAGCATCTTGTCGGCAGCGAAGGGGCGGAACAGCCGCACCTTCAGCAGGCCGACCTTTTCTCCCCGCTTGGTTAGGTGCCTCACCGTCTCTTCGGCGGCGCCGATGCCCGAGCCCATCAGCATGATCAGCCGCTCGGGGTTCTCTGCGCCGATATATTCGAACAGGCGGTAGTGGCGGCCGGTGAGTTCGCCAAAGCGGTCCATCCATCTCTGGATGATCTCAGGCAGCGCCTGATAGTAGGGGTTGACCGTCTCCCGGCCCTGGAAGTAAACATCCGGGTTCTGCGAGGTGCCGCGGATCACTGGGTGATCCGGGGTCAGGGCCCGGGCGCGATGGGCGCTGACCAGTTCTTCGTCGATCATTGCGCGCACGCTTTCGTCGCTCGGCAGCTCGATCTTGTTCACCTCGTGGGAGGTGCGGAAGCCGTCGAAGAAGTGGAGGAAGGGGATGCGCCCCTCTAGAGTGGCGGCCTGGGTGATCAGGGCGAAGTCCGCTGTCTCCTGCACGCTGGCGGAGCAGAGCATGGCGTAGCCGGTGGCACGCGCCGCCATCACATCGCTGTGGTCGCCGAAGATCGAGAGGGCCTGGGCCGCCAGAGAGCGGGCTGAGACGTGCAGCACCGTGGGGGTCAGCTCGCCGGCGATCTTGTACATGTTGGGGATCATCAGCAGCAAGCCCTGGGAGGCGGTGAAGGAGGTCGAAAGCGACCCTGCCTGCAGGGCACCGTGGATCGCCCCGGCAGCGCCTCCTTCACTCTGCATCTCCACCACGTCGGGCACTGTGCCCCAGATGTTTTTGATGCCCCGGGCCGACCACTCGTCTGACCACTCGCCCATCGGGGAGGCGGGGGTGATGGGGTAGATGGCGATAACTTCGTTGGTGAGGTGAGCGATATGGGCGGCGGCCTCGTTGCCGTCGATGATGACCATCTTGTTTGACATCTATGGATTCCCTGACGCAGTGGGTGAAGCTAGCTTCCTGAAAAGGTATAGCATCTATTCTGGACCTTGGTGAATGGATCGCCGATGACCGAAATCAACCTAAATCGCCCCGCATTTAGATGAACGCCGTTCACAAATCGATCTGTCGGGACCAGGCACTATTTCATACTGTCTGCACCCCAGATAGAGGCGCAGGCACCTTGCGCGGATGCGTTTTTTCATAGCGTGTTTTGCAGAGGCTTGGGAAATAATTCAAACACGAGGATCGATATGATGTACCACAAGGCTTTGAGTGGAGTATTGGCCGGATCACTGGCGCTGATGGCGGGTTGTGCGAGTCAGCCGGATGAGGTGTCGGCGGCCTATGTCTCTCCGGTAAAATATATGAACTACGATTGCGAACAGATCACCTTCGAGATGGATTATGTCTCCAAGCGGACGATCAATCTCTACAGCAAATTGAAGGATAAGGCCGATTCTGATGCGGTGCAGATGGGTGTTGGCCTGGTCTTGTTCTGGCCGGCACTGTTGTTTCTGGAAGGTGGTGATGGCCCCGAAGCCGTTGAGTACGCCAATCTGAAGGGTGAGTTTGAGGCGCTGCGTTCAACCGCCCGTGAGAAACACTGTTCGATGGCTTCGTTGCCACCACCGCCGGAAGAGATCATCCAGAAGCGGGTGGAAGAAGAGAAAGCCTCGCAACAGCAGCAGAACAGTATCGACATTTAGTACGACCTGTT
>NZ_AFOC01000054.1:0-24312 GCF_000224455.1 endosymbiont of Riftia pachyptila (vent Ph05) | reverse complement strand
CCATCCTTGTCGTAGTACCACTCGGGGGATTTGATCCGCGGCCCACCATCCTGAGCGATCGCCAGGATCATGTCGTCAATCAGGGCCTGGATGTGGGCCTGGGTCCTGGCCCGAAACGCCTGCAACTTGGAGGGGTCACCAGACTCAAAGGCGATCTGATGGCGCAGCAGCAGCTCGGTGCGCTTCAGGCAGCCGCCGAAGTCTAGGCACTCCAGGTCAGTGCGATACTCGCAGCCGTTGCAGTGGGGGTATCCGCCAGGCTTGGCCGGGTAGTAGGTGGCGGTATCGGCCCGCAGACCATGTTTCAGCGCATTGAACTTGCAGCGACGCTTGCCCTCATCCGTGGTCGGGCCGGTCGCGCTTGCATGCGCAAGCATAAGATTCCGCTCCCAGGCGGCCTGGGATGCGGTATCATTGCAGTTTGGGCATTCGGCTGAGTATGAGAATGGGTGGTGCGCCAGTTCAGGAGCCTCACTGACAAACTTCGGCTCAGCGCGGAATTTATGGCCGCACTGGCGACAATGGAAATTCACTTCTGGTAGAGGATCAAGCTTTGAGATGCCCAAGAATCACGCCGTCTTCCTGTGGAACCGATCTGGCAGCCAAACCACCAGAGATTTTGTTCCCAGTAAGGCGCGGTCGCGGAGCCATACAAAACAAGGGCTTAGCGAGAAATTGCTAGGCCCTTTGTTTTTTAGGTCACCTCAAAACCAGCCAACCGCTCAAACATGCCCAATTTCTCATCTATCACCAAAATTATGCCATGATTCGCGGCTTGTTCCTCCCGCATGGGCCGCGCAAAGGTCTTCCATTCAAGTGCATCCCCTTGGCTTTGCCCCAGATAGGCTCGGATAGATCAACAGAGGCCCCAACCTGCGCCAGATCTTTCGCATTTTCGCCATCATCCTGTCAATGTTCCCTTCTTGCTGGCAAAGATAGGGTAGATCGGCATCGTTCACCTCGTTATGGCATTTTACAGCCTTAACTCGGTGCCAGATTTAGTAACCACTTCAAGAAGAAGCGACCTAAAAGTCCTGGGCAGAAAACTGATGTATCATGAAAGAAAAGGAAGATCACCGAGTCAAAACCCCTCGCACACCGCCCATTGGTGGCGCAATTTTTGCCTGCGCACATCAACTGATGCCCCCTCACACCCCAAGATGCGATTGTTCATTCAGCGCCAGACTACACATAATCTGAAAGGCCGCTATCCTTGTGGAAAGGAACCCATTCCAAAAATCTGGGCATGTAGACCAACAATAACGGCGAACCAGTCACAAGAGGGGAGCGCCTTGCATGCCAATGATGTAGAAGGAAGATTCGGATTTAGTTATCCTTCCCGTTTGACACGAAATCACTGAGTATCAACCTGTGGCCCGCATGGTGACATTCATCAAAGCCGACTCTATGAGGCACACTCTACAACGAATCATCTTCGCGGCGGCACTACTGCCAGGAGGCAGCTTCGCTTTGGGGCTAGGTCAGATTGAAACCCACTCATACCTGAACACCCCTCTCGATGCGGAAATTGCTCTTGTCGCTGCAGATGATGTCGACCTTTCGGACTATCGACTGCGACTTATCCGAGACAACGATAAGCGTCAAGCCTACAGCGGGAACCTGTTCGCCCTTGAGTCACTAAGATTCAACTTCCATCAGTCCGAAAAAGATAAGCCGGTCATCCGCGTCACTTCAAAGCGCACAGTACGGGAGCCTTTCGTCACCTTCACCCTAGAACTCACCGGACCAAAAGTCAGGATACAACGGGACTACACGGTTTTACTTGACCCTAAACCCTACATCAGAAAAGCAAGCGCGAAGTCTGCACCTGCGACCCGCCGCCCACGCCCCAAAAGGCCCAAGCCTGTTAAAACCGCGCCCAAGGTGCAACAGGAGAGCTTCAACGCAGATGTATATGGCCCGGTCCGGGGCGGTGAAACCCTGTCGCAGATTGCACAACGCACCCGCCCCAGCAGTGGCGTTTCCACGCATCAGATGACACAGGCCTTGTTTCGCCACAACCCCCAGGCTTTCATCAATGGAAACATCAATCTGCTGCGCAAAGGGGCCAAGCTAGCCATCCCGAGCCGCGAGCAGATCCGGCAAGCCACCCGGGCACCCCAACCAAAGCCGTCCACTCCAGCATCTCAGACAGCCGCGCCCGTGACCGAATCGGTGGCTACCGCTCCGCCAGAGACAAAGAAGCCAGAGCATGCGGAACAATCCGGCATCGCTGAATCCCAACTCGCGACCGCAGAAGAAGAGGCAACATCAACAACGCCTGATGCAGCCAAACCGCAGGTAGAGGAAGAGTCGCTGCTGCGTTTGGTCCCGGTCAGCAACGAGGATCTGAAACTGATTTCGGACGAGAATCAGGAACGTCTGGAAAATGAGTTAAGCGAAGTCTCCAAACAGTTGGACGAAGTACGAGATGAGAATCGACTGCTTCGAGCTCGCCTGGAAGGGATGGAGCAGATCCTCAGTGAGCTCAGGGAAGAAGCCGTGCGTATCGTGGCAGAAGAGCAGAAAATTGCCGCGGCCGAAGAGTCTGCCACATCTGCTATACCTGTCCCCGCAGCGATTGAAAAGCCTCAGCCAGCGCCGTCTCCAATCGAGATCGCCACTGATACACCAGCACCAGTTGAATCGACACCCACTGACGAAAAGGAGGTCTCCGAGTCGTCTCCAGACTGGATACTGTTGATTGGACTGGGTATCGCACTTATCTTCGCTCTGTTTGCGCTGCTTTGGATGCGCATGCGGGAAGAGGAGGAGCACGACCTCAATGAGTCTCTGACACTAAGCGAAGCTGAAGACCTGATTCCCCACCAGCCTCGGCCATCTCCCGCCGAAGCCGCCATGGAAAGAGTGGCCTTGGAGAAAATCGATGACACTGATGAAAGCTTTGCTCAACAGGTGCTTGAGGAACCAAAGCCCGTCAGCAACCTTGAGAAACTACGGACGCAAATCGATACCAATATCGCCTACGGTCGCTATTCTGATGCCCAGAATGCACTCGATGAAGCACTCCATGAGTCACCATCTGACATCGCACTGATCTCCAGGGCACTTGAGCTCGCTCTGCTCAAAAAAGATGAGAAACAGTTTGTCGCATGGATTGAACAGGTCGACGAATTGCTGTCGGAACAAGCACCCGAGGTCTGGGAGCAGATCCGCAAAAAAGGCCAGGAGTGGCTTCCAAACCACCCGGTCTGGCACAAAGACGTGTCCACACCCATCTTGGATATAGACGACTTTCCTCTGGAGCATGATGATGACTCGGTCACTCTCGATCCCTCTGAACTCAACGAATTTCTTCTCAAGTCAGTGGATGTCGAGCAGAGCTATCCTTCCGATGAAGCAGCCGCAGATGAAGAACTCTCTCAGGTTCTGAACGAGCTTGAAGCCCTCGACCTGAGAATCAATGAGGATGATGCTAAAAAGCCCCACGAGACTGAATGATCAGGATCGAAGTCTTACACATCCACACGAGCCTGTCGGTCACATTGAGTTACCATCAGCGACCTTGCGGAGACCAGCAAAAGAGGCTTATCGTGCACCCTTTGCCAACAACACCACCTCAACCGTCTCCAGCAGAATAATCAGGTCCAGGAACAGGCTCGAGTTCTTAACGTAATAGAGGTCATACTCCAGCTTTTTCCTGGTATCCTCCCGGTTCGCTGCATAACTGAACATCAGCTGCGCCCAACCTGTCAGCCCCGGCTTTACCCTGTGCCGCTCTTCATAATAGGGGATCTCTTGAGTCAAGCGCCTGACGAACTCTGGCCTCTCCGGCCTCGGCCCCACCAGACTCATCTCACCCCTCAGCACGTTGTAGAGTTGCGGCAGCTCATCCAGCCGGGTAAATCGCAGAAAAGCGCCAAGCTTGGTGATACGATCATCATTCACACTCGCCCATCGGGCACCTGTCTCAGCCTCAGCATTGACTCGCATACTGCGAAACTTATGGATCTGGAACAATTTCCCGTCCTTCCCTACCCGGGTCTGGTGATAAAGAACGGGATCACGCCAACGAGATTCAATCAGGCTGGCGAACGCGACCAAAACCATCAAGGGTACCACCAAGACCAACAGCACAAGGCTGACAAAAACATCCAGAAGCCGCTTAAGCTGAATCGAAAATCCACCACTGTAGAACCCGCTTGAGAAGAAGATCCAGCTAGGGTGAAGCAGATCGATCTTGATTATCGAGTCTTCTTTTTCGTAAAAGGTGAGCAGATCCAGTATCTCTACCCCCTTCATTTTGCAATCGATCAACTCGTTCACCGGTAGGCCTTTTCGACGATCATCCACCGCCACCACCACCTCATCCACCGCCATCCGGGTGGCGATATCATAGAGTTCCTGATCTTTTGGAATCTGCCGGCACTCTTCAATCAGGCTGATACTGTCGCCCAGATTGATGTAACCCACCACCACATAACCCAAACGGGAATTTGTGCTGAAAAGATCCTCGATCCTGTCGGCATTGATTCCTGTACCCAACACAAGCACCCGGCGCTTGCGTGAGTCGGCGCGAGTCACCCGAACAAACACCGATCGCAGCATCAGCACGCCGGTTATCGAGATCAGCAGACTAAGACCAAATTCTCTCGGGGGAATAGCCACATCGGGAAAGATGTAGAAGATCAGACTCATCAGGACGACGCCAAAGGCAAATACCAGAATCAGGCGAAGAATCAGACCTGAGGCCCGCTCCAGCACTCCACGCTGATAGAGCCCAAGCGCCACCATCGACATCATCATCACCACTGCGTAGATGATTGACGAGGTGAGCATCTCCGTCCGCTCCAGCATCAACTGCTTAGAAAACAGCTGTTGCAGCATCAATGCCGCCCACACGGATCCAGCAAAGACTAGGAATTCAATCTGCCCGAGAATTAGGAATGACTTGGAGATGAAATAACCGAAGAACCTTACCATCTTGAACTTAAAATCACCTGAAAAAAAGATTCATTGCATCTGTCCAGAATCTGAGAATCGTCATCCACGACACCACAATCATCAGATTCCACCGTCAGCTAAGAAAGGGGATTAACAACTAATCGGGTGCACCCGGCACAGGCGTTGACAGACAGAGGTCGGCCTGACTATCCAACAGGAATTTCTCAAACTCAGCCGCAGGAACCGGCCGCTGATAGAGAAAACCCTGTGCCTGTGTACACCCGGCGCTTTGCAAAAACTCAGCCTGAGCCTGATTTTCAATGCCCTCTGCCGTAACCGAAAGTCCAAGGCTTCTGCCCATGCCAATGATCGCCTCAGCAATCGCCCGGCTATCCATATCATCCGGCAGATCCCGCACAAAGGAGTGATCAATCTTCAGCTTGTTCAAAGGCAGCTGTTTCAGCTGACTGAGTGACGAATAACCGGTGCCAAAATCATCAATAGCCACCGTGATGCCATTTTTGCGTAACGCCTCCAGAACACCGATAGCCCGCTCACTGCGTTCCATGATCTGCCCCTCTGTCACCTCAAATTCGATCTGTTCAGAGGGGCAGCCTGTCTCGTCAAGAATCCTGATGATATTTTCGAGCAGGTGCTTGTCGTTAAACTGCTTGGGCGACAGATTGATCGCGATCCTTGGCACCGGGATCCCCCGCTTCAGCCAATCCACTATCTGCTGACAGGTGGTTCGCGTCACCCACTCCCCAATAGGCAGGATCAACCCCGTATCTTCAGCCAGAGGGATAAACTTCGCCGGCGAAACCATTCCCATCTCCGGGAAGTTCCAACGAATCAGCGCCTCGGCCCCCACCACCTCACCTGTATCAAAACTCACCTGGGGCTGGTAGTAGATCTCAAACTGCTGCTCCATTAGCGCATTGCGCAGATTATTTTCCATCAGCACATGCTCAAACGCCTGGACAGTCATCTCATCGCGATAGAACTGAAAACTATTGCGCCCCTCATCTTTCGCCTGAAACAGCGCGGTATTGGCCTCTCTCATCAGGGCCTCGGGGTCCTGTCCATCCTGCGGAAAGATACTCACACCGATACTGGCGGTGACATAAAATTTCTGATCTTTGACGAAGAAGGGCTCATCAAATCCCTGCAACAGCTTCTGCGCCAGTATCCCTGCATGCTCAGGCTGCCCCAGATTACCCGTCACCGCGACAAATTCATCGCCACTGAAGCGCGCCAGAGTATCCCCTTCGCGCAACTGTCCCTGCAGTCGCCGCGCCACATCCTGCAGGATCAGGTCACCAAACTCGTGGCCAAAGCTCTCATTGATCTGTTTGAAGCGATCCAGATCGATATAGAGCACCGCCAGCGACCGATTATCGCGCCGGGAGATACTCAGCCCCTGACGCAAGCGATCCATGAAAAGCAATCGGTTGGGGAGCCCAGTCAACTGATCCAGATAGGTCAGCTGAACCACATGGTCATCCTGCTCCTGCAGCCGCGCCTGCAACCCCAGATGTTCAGTGATATCGCGACTGGTCTCGACCACCCCGTACATGATCTTCTCCTCATTCAGCAGGGGGCTGAAGGAGGACTCATAGGTTCGCTGTTCGCCATCATCCAGAGTAATGAGATGGGTTTCCGTCTGCGGCTGTTTGGTTTTGATAACCCGCTTCAACGGGCAGGCAGGCATACCATCCGGGTACTCATCACAAAGCGGCTTCATGCCCTGGCAGCTCTGATAACAAGTCGCCTTACCTTCACAGTCACCACGCTCCACCGACTGATCGAGCGCAGCGCCGTTCATCAGCATCACCCCCATCTCCTGATCGATCACTCGCAACGGATCGGAAATGCCGTTGATCACGTGCTGCAGGAAGTTGCGCTCCTCAACGAGCGACTGTTCAGCCAGCTTGCGATCGGTGATATCGATCACCACACCCAGCATCTGATCAGGGAAGCCATCCGCATCACGGTCCAGCTCTGCCTCCTGATGAATCCAACGCACCGTGCCATTGCGCCAGACAATCCGGTGATCGACGCTGAACGGCTGATTCTCCTCCAGGTGGGCATTGAACTTCAGTTTGACCAACGCCCGGTCCTCCTCGTGCACGAAGTTTAGAAACGCCTCATAGGTCGAATCAAAGCCACCAGGCACCACGCCGAAGATGCGAAACACCTCCTCAGACCAGAATAGCTTGTTGTGCTTGATGTCCCAGCTCCAGTGGCCCATATGGGCGATCGCCTCGGCAAGCGTCAGACGTGCCTCATTGACCTTGAGATCGCCCATCGCCCGATTCAGCGCGGTGATATCCCGGGCCACAGCGAGCACCCCATAAACCTTGCCGGTGCTGTCCCGTAGCGGTATCTTGTGGGTGTCGAAGATGTGGAACGAGCCATCCTGGTAAGTGGCCGGGTCGTATGGATTGTGGATGCGCTTGCCCCCAAGAACATCAACATCATCCTTGCGAAAGCCCCTGATGCCATTAGCCGCGTCACCCGAGACGATCTCTGGCGGAAACCCCAAATCCTCATCCGTTTTGCCGATCACCGAGTCGGGCTTGTGTCCCACCGCCTCGGCAAAACTACGGTTGGCGAACAGGTATTTGAAGCTGGCATCCTTAATGAAGATCCAGTCGGGGGTGGCGTCGACGATGCTTCGCAGCAGATGCTCTGAACGCTTCAGCTGCGCCTCTTTCTGACGCTGCTCGGTGAGATCGGAGTAGATCACCACCACCTCTCCGGAGCCGAGCCGATAGATAAAGTTCTCCACCCATCTCGCCCGACCGCTCCCATCGCTGTATGTGAGCGAAACAAACTCGGACTCACCCGACTCCCAGACCCGCCTGAGCGCCGCTGACAAGCCGCTTTTGGCCACCCGTGGCAGCGCCTCGCTGATCTGCTGGCCACTAATCTGCTCGCGCTCGACCCCATGAAACTGCTCTGCCGCCTTGTTGACGTCGACAATGAGAAAATTCTCTCCGCCTTCCACGCAATCGTAAACAGCGACACAGTCAGCCATGTTATCGAGCAGATTGCGGTAGCGGGATTCACTGTGCTGATGCTGCTCAAGCAGCGGCTGGGTGACCCGGCGGAAAAATCGTGCACTCACAAAGATCAGCACCAGGGCGAGGATCAGTACCAGCAGCCCAGTCTGCGCAAACGGTTTTGCCATCTCCAACAGATCGACTCGGCCTATCAGGGCGGCCCCCGCAGTCCCCAGCGGTGCATAGGCGACAAGCACCCACTGATCTCGGAAATCCCGTGCCACCAGGCTGCCGGACTCGCCCTTGACCCCACGCCGCAATGCCTCACCATAAGCATCCGTCTCCCCGCTCAGGGCAACCATCTTGGCCAACCCGGCCAACTCCTCTTCCGCATGCAGCGGTATCACCAGCTGCGCCCCCTGCTTCACACCCAGAGCATAGGCATTGGCAAGCCCTTGATGCTCCAGCAGCAACAGCATCGCCTTGATATTGTCAAACAGAGGGGTAGCCAGATCGAGCTGCAGCGACTCATGTTCTGGCAGCATCGAGCCAATGAAGGCCGCCTGACGCTCAACGCTGAGGATCAGCTGGTCACGCTGAAACTGATACGAGGAGTGGAAAAGCAAGGCGAATGATGTGAAGGCAACAATACCGGTAACCAGTATCAGAACCCTGAGCAGAAGTGGTGTTGAACGGTGCTTTACCATCGGTTTATCCAAACGGAAACAGAGAAGCGTGCAGACCTCAAACCTTCGGGATCACGGCTTGCTCCTCCGCCAACAACCGCTCAAAACGGCGCTCCGTCAACGACAGATCGACCAAAACCGCCTACCCCGGCCTTGGATGTATCATCGTATTGTTGCTGTCGGGGATTCCAGTCGATCCAGAGAATCTGGCGTTTTTCTTGTCTCTGCCGGATCCTTGCCCCAAGGTTACTATAGGTTCAGTTTTCTGCAAGCAGTGCCGGCAGATCGGCTGCTCGATAGGGAGGGTGGGTTCGCAGTTTATCGATCCAGGGTAGAATCGGCTTGACAACATACTTGAGCCGCCAGAAGTCTGGCAGCAACATAACGATCAGATCTAATCTGAAGCTTCACTGCTGTGAATGCACAGCAAAGGCATAAGCGCCATAGCCCACCACCCGATCCTTGAGGCCGGCGGTATCCCCCGAGTTACGCAGGTCTACCAGCTCACCATCTAATCCCTTGCGCTGCGCGACCTCCAGCAACCCCTGCAGCGGAATCCGGCCGCAGGCATCCTCATAGTGGAGTCGCTCCGGCTGCAGGGCGAGGATCGCATCCGAGGTGGTGCGGTCCATCTGCTGAGCAGTGAGATAGTCGTGATAGTGGCTCAGATCGGAGCTAATCACGATCAGCGTCTCCTCTCCGTCCCAGACCTGCTCCAGCACCTCGGCCACCTCAGCGCCGCTGGCATCCCCCACCACGATCGGCAGCAGCCGGAACTCACCCAGAACCCGTTGCAGGAACGGCAGCTGCACCTCCAGGGAGTGCTCCTGAGCATGCGCCATGTCATTCACACTCAACTGCGGTAGACGTAATAGCTCATCGCTCACCTGTTCCAGCGGAATCTCCCCCAGTGGAGTCTGAAAGCTTTGCGCCGAACTCAGCGCCAGGCCACGGAACGCCACCCGGTGGGAAGGCCCCAGCAACACCACCCGACTGATCCGATCGGCCACTGGCGTCAAACGATGATAGACACTCGCGGCCACCGGCCCTGAGTAGACAAACCCCGCATGGGGAGCGACGATCGCCTTCGGTGGCCTCCCCTCGCCCGCCTGCCCCAGATAGTCATCGACCATCGCTCTCAACTCTGCCGGGGCATCCGGATAAAAAAGCCCCGCTACTGCTGCTGTGCGTACCCCGCCCATCGCTCCTCCCCCGGAATGCACTCAGGCACCCTGACTCGACAGTCTGACCGGCTGCTGCCGGGCACCCCAGTCACCCGGCTGCGCCTCAAATACACCGGCACAGGGCGTACCACAGAATCGGCAGGCCCCCTCGGCGTTGAGATTCCAGTTACTCAGTTGATACCAGTCCCGACCGATCAGCAGCTCGCCGCAATTGGAGCACCAGGTGCTATCGGCAGCCGGATCGTGCACATTCCCCACATAGGCGTAGCGAACCCCGGCCTGCAGCGCGATCTGCCGCGCCCGCGTCAGGGTCGCCGCCGGTGTCGCTGGATGGTCCATCATCTTCCAGCTCGGGTGGAAGGCGCTGAAGTGCATCGGCACCTCCCGCCCCAACTGCTCCACCACCCACTGGCACATCGCCTCAATCTCCGCCTCGGAATCGTTTTCACCGGGGATCAGCAGGGTCGTCAGCTCGAACCAGACATCGGTCTCATGTTTCAGATACTGCAGCGTCTCCAGCACCGGCTGCAGATGGGCGCCGGTCAGTTTATGGTAGAACCCCTCATCGAACGACTTCAGATCCACATTCGCCGCGTCCATGTAACGATAGAACTCCGCGCGCGGCTCAGGGCAGACATAGCCGGCAGTCACCGCCACCGACTTGATATCCAGCTCGCGGCAGGCCTGGGCCACGTCGATAGCATATTCATGGAAGATCACCGGATCGTTGTAAGTGTAGGCGACGCTACGGCAGCCCAACTGGCTGGCAGTACGGGCGATGGTCTCCGGCGAAGCGCTATCGGCCAGGGTATCCATCTCGCGGGACTTGCTGATATCCCAGTTCTGGCAGAACTTGCAGGCAAGATTGCAACCGGCGGTGCCAAACGAGAAGATCGGCGTGCCGGGCAGGAAGTGGTTGAGCGGCTTTTTCTCAATCGGATCGACACAGAAGCCGCTGGAGCGCCCGTAGGTGGTCAACACCAGCTCGCCCTGACGGTTCTCCCGCACAAAGCAGAAGCCCTGCCGACCCTCCTTGATCTTGCAGAAGCGGGGACAAAGATCGCACTGCACCCGACCATCTTCCAGGCGGTGCCAATACTTGGTAGGAAAGGCGCTGCTCGCCATCATCACACACCCTCTTTCGAGCTTCTAATCTAAATCTAGCAGACCGGCTCGACTATTTAATCTGCCGGGCAGCGGCAATCACCGCCTGCCCCAGCGCCAACCCACCATCGTTGCTGGGCACGGCTTCATGGCTCAGCAGCCGCAGACCCTGTTTTCGCAACGACTCGGCAATCGCTTCAAACAAGCTACGGTTCTGAAACACCCCGCCCGAGAGCGCCACCGTCTGAATCCCGTGCACTTCCGCCAGCTGCCGGACCGCCCTCACCAGTGCGCTAGCCAGCCCCAGATGAAAGGCGTAGGCAATCTGCTCACTACAGACCCCATCGGCCAGATCCTGCATCAGGGCCCGCCACATGGGAGTGGGGTCGAGCACCAGACCGCTCTCCTCTCGGTTGAATCCAAACGGGTAGGGCTCCGGCAGCCGTTCAACAGCCGCCATCGCTGCCGTTTCCAACTCGACCGCCGCCTGCCCCTCATAGTCGATACCATCCGCACAGATGCCAAGCAGTGCCGCCACCGCATCGAACAGACGGCCGCAGGAGCTGCTCAACGGGGAGTTGAGGCCCTGCTCAACCATCGCCAGCAGGACCGCCACCGGCCTCTGCTGCAGGGCGCAGATCGCCTCCAGCCCGCCCCACTGCCGCTCCACTTGGGACCAGCCGAAGCAACGCTGGAGCTGGGCGAAGGCGTTGCGCCAGGGCTCTTGAATCGCCTTGCTACCACCGGGCAAGGCCGTCGTCTGTAGATGCCCAAGACGCTGGCAGCTACGGTAGTCGACAAGCAGCAGCTCACCGCCCCAGATGGTGCCATCCTCGCCGTAGCCCGAGCCATCCAGGCAGATCCCCAGCACCCGACCGCCATCCAGCGGCCAGCCCCGCTCTGCCATTACACTAGCGATATGGGCATGGTGGTGCTGCACCCGCTCCAGCGGCAGCCCCTGCTGCTGCGCCAGCTCCCGGCCAAAGCGGTGAGAGCGATAGCCGGGGTGGCTATCCACCACCAACCGCGTGGGATGATGCTGGTAGAGCTGCCGATAGAGCGCCAGGGTCTGCTGGTAGGCCTGAAAGGTCGGGTAGTTCTCCAGATCCCCCAGGTGCTGAGTGAGGATCGCTTGGCCATCCTTGAGCAGACAGAGAGTCGACTTTAGCTCACCCCCCAGCGCCAGCAGATCGGGAGCCTGCTCAAACCCTGGCGGCAGCGCCAGATGCCCCGGCGCATAACCCCTTGCGCGTCGCAGCAGCCGCGGCCGCCCAGCCACCAGCCGCGCCACCGAGTCATCGACCCGGTTGACGATGGGCCGATCGTGCAGCAGATAGGCATCGGCGATCTCACCCAGGCGCCGGCGTGTCTCATGGTTGCCGACGCACTGAGGCTCTTCGCTGAGGTTGCCGCTGGTCATCACCAACGGGTGTTCCCAATCGGCCAACAGCAACTGATGCAACGGCGTGTAGGGGAGCATGAAGCCAAGGCTGGCCTGCCCCGGCGCCAGCGCCTCGGGCAGCGTCTCCCCCTGCTGATCCAACAGCAGGATCGGCGCTGCCGGGCTCTGCAGTAAATCAAGTTCCTCCCGACTCAGCCGGCAGTAGCGACGAATCACCGCCGCATCCCGTGCCATCAGGGCGAAGGGTTTGGCCGGCCGCCG
This sequence comes from endosymbiont of Riftia pachyptila (vent Ph05), assembly GCF_000224455.1. Lineage (NCBI taxonomy): Bacteria > Pseudomonadati > Pseudomonadota > Gammaproteobacteria > endosymbiont of Riftia pachyptila. The sequence goes on along the minus strand of NZ_AFOC01000054.1, from coordinate 11,765 downwards.
TTTGCGCTGACGCAAACGCGCCACCGCCGCCGGGTTGGCGGCATCGCAGGCCAGATGCACCCCACCGATCCCCTTGATCGCGAGGATCTGCCCCTGCCGCAGTAGACGACTGGCGCTGTCGATAGAATCCCGCTCCTCAGCTGTCAGCTCGATCTGTTCTCCCGCCCGATCCTCCAGCCAGAGCTGCGGACCACAGACCGGGCAGGCGTTGGGTTGGGCGTGGAAGCGGCGATCCGCCGGATCCAGATATTCCGCCTCACAGACCGGACACATGGGGAACAGGCGCATACTGGTGTTGGCCCGGTCGTAAGGAATGCGCTCGATGATGCTCAGGCGCGGGCCACAGTGGGTACAGTTGGTAAAAGGGTAGCGATAGCGGCGGTTGGCCGGGTCGAAAATCTCCTCGCGGCAGGCATGGCAGGTCGCTGCGTCCGGCACTATGCCGGTATGCACCCCACCGCTCTGGCTAGCGATGATCTGAAATCCCGGCTGAGCGGGCGCGGCATCTACAAACGGCTGGCGTTGGATGAAATCGATACGCGCCAGCGGTGGACACTCTGCCTGCAACTGCTCGCAGAATCGCCCGATGGCATGGCGATCGGCCCAGAGCCGCACCAGCACCCCCTCGCCATCGTTGCTCACATCGCCCTGCAGCCCCAGCTGGCTGGCGATGCGCCAGACAGTGGGACGAAACCCCACCCCTTGCACCAGTCCCCGCACCCGGATCTGCTCAGCGGGCATGCTCAATTGGCTGGACTGGGCGATGGTGAAACAGCGGCCCGTAGAGACGTTCTGAACAGCATGAAATGGCCTGTTGAGCGGCGGGAGTTAAGGTTCCTCATACTACTGCGAAACCCCATCCGAATGCATATTCCTGATCAAACCCGGCCGAGGCGCTATCATCCCGCCCATGAAACTCCCCATCGAACAGATTAGGGTACTGCTGGCCGAGGCCCGCAGCGGTAATCGGCGGCGGCTGGTGGTGGTCTCAGGGACAGAGCCGTGGTGCCATGAACTTACCACAGAGATCATCCACCAGGCCCCGCTGCCGGAGTGTCGCTGGATCGGCGGGCAGGCCCCGGAAGGGCTGCAGGCATCCCCCCCGGGGCGTCCGGTCGGCTGGCTCGGTGGGGAGAGCTCACACCTGGTCTACGACGCCTTCAGCGGCTTCGACCCTAACCTGTTTGGCGCCGCATCGGGCACCCTGCGTGGCGGTGGTCTGTTGCTGCTGCTGGCCCCGCCGCTGGACGAGTGGCGCAACTACCCCGATCCACAGCAGGCGCGTATCCGAGTGGCCGGTTTTGAGGATCAGCCACTCGCCGGACGCTTTCTGCAGCGCCTAGCGGAGATCATCCGGGAGGATTCGGCAAGCCTGATCCTGCAACAGGATCACCCCATGCCACCCCTGCCCGTTCCTCTGCCAGCTTCTCCATCTGCAGCGCCGAATGACCCGGAGTGCCGCACCCAGGACCAAGCCGAGGCGGTGGGGGCGATCCAGCACTGCATGACCGGTCACCGCCGCCGGCCAGTGGTACTGATCTCCGACCGCGGCCGTGGCAAAAGCGCGGCTCTGGGGATCGCCGCAGCACGGCTGCTGCTAGGGGACAGCTGCAGCGAGATCAGCGTCACCGCCCCTCGTCTGGGGGCCTGCGACGCCCTGTTCCAACAGGCGGCTCGGCTACTGCCAGACGCAGAAGTCGGGCGTGGCACGATCCACGATCAACAGGGCCGCATCCAGTTTGCCGCGCCGGATGAACTGATCCACTCACCCNGCAAGACCAGTCTGCTGCTGGTGGACGAAGCGGCGGCCATCCCCACTCCCCTGCTCGAACAGCTGCTGGAGCGCTATCCGCGCATCGCCTTCGCCACCACCATCCACGGCTACGAGGGGAACGGTCGAGGTTTTGCAGTGCGTTTCCGCCAGCATCTGAGTGAACGCTGCCCCCAGTGGCGGGAGATCCACCTCGAACAGCCAATCCGCTGGTCCCCGGATGACCCGCTGGAACGCTTCCTGTTCCGCGCCCTGGCGCTGGACGCCACGCCGGCAAAGATTGCAGTACCGCCGCAGGGCCGAGAGCAGGCGCTGCAATTTGAGTGGCTCGAGCGGGACCAGCTCATCGCAGATAGACAATCTCTCACCGATCTGTTCGGTCTACTGGTCCTGGCCCACTACCGCACCTCGCCCCTCGACCTCTATCAGCTGCTGGATGGCCCCAATCTGCAGATCGCGGTCGCACGCCAGCAGGGGCGCATCATCGCTACCGCGCTGGTGGCTCTCGAGGGCGGTTTTTCCGCTGAGATGGCGGAGGCAATCCGCCTCGGTGAGCGCCGCCCACGAGGCCACCTACTAGCCCAGTCCCTCAGCGCTCACCTGGGCATGCAACAAGGCGCTTGCTTGCGCGGCGCACGCATCATGCGCATCGCCGTCCACCCCAAGCTACAGCGCCGCGGCATCGGCTCCCGCCTGCTCGGGCTGGCCGGTGAGATGGCCAACGAACAGCGCCTCGACTACCTGGGGGCCAGCTTTGGCGCGACCCCGGAGCTACTGCAATTCTGGCAACAGCGCAGCTTTTCACCACTGCGAATCGGCCTGAGACGCGGCGCCAGCAGCGGCAGCCATTCACTGCTGGTAGTGCAGCCGATCTCCAGCGAGGGGCGGCAGATCTTGCAGCTGGCACACCGACGCTTTCACCAGCAGTTGCCTCAGATGCTGGGCGATCCACTGCGCGAACTCGATCCGACCCTGGCGCTGCAGCTGCTGAGCTGCCCCCCTGCCCGGCCAGCCATCGCGCTCGATCCACAGGACTGGCTCGACCTGCAGGCATTCGCCTTCGCCAGACGGGGGTTCGAGATCACCCTGCCGCCAATCCACCGCCTGACCCTGCAGGGGCTGCGGGATGGAGCGCCACTGGCAGTTGAGATGGAGAGACTGCTGCTAGTGAAGGCGGTACAGCACCACAGCTGGGCAGAGACAGCGAGCCGCTGCGGGTTTTCTGGCCGCCGTCAGACCGAAGCTGCGTTGCGCGAGGCGGTACGAGCGCTGATGCACCACTACAGCGATGTCAGGCCCGCCAGTACAGGGGAATAGACTCCCCACCGACAAAACTCCGGCTGCCAAGCACTGCCCTGAAAAAGCATCCAAAAGGGGGGTATTAGGGCGTTCCACGCAGACCTGTCAGCTGCTCAATTAGCAAGCACCTTCAGAGCCTGTCGATCAAGTTTGCCCATGCAGTTGCAGGGTAAAGATTCGAGCTGGACAAAGCGTCTGGGACGCAGTGCAGAAGGGAGTTGCTCCCTCGCCCACTGCTCAAGAGCATCGCAGGAGATATCCCCCACATAGAAGGCCACCAGCCGCTCACCCCAGACTAGATCATGGCTCGATGTCACGGCGGCAGCCGTCAGCCCAGGGCAGGCCTGCAGGCATCGCTCCACCTCCTGCGGGTGGATATTGCGGCCGCCGCTGATCAGCATATCATCGGCCCGCCCCAGCAGGCGCAGCTGCCCCTGTTCGCTCAGTTGCCCCAGGTCGCCGCTCTCGAACCAGCCATTTTCCAGCCCAGCGCCCGGCTGCAGCTGGGGATTGGCGTAGCCGACCATCAGTGCCGGGCCTCGCAGGCGTATCCGCCCCACCCCGTTCAGCTGCAGCTCGAAACCGGCCAGCGGCGCACCCACCACACCGGCCTCTAATCCCGCCTGCTGGCTGTCATCCATCAGGCACATGGAGCCGGTCTCGCTCATGCCGTAGCTGATCACCAGTGGCCAGCCCAGCTGCCGGGCGCGCTGCGCCAGTCGGGGTGAAAGCGGGCCACCGCCGATCAACGCCACTCTCAGGCTGTCGGGGGGCGAACAGGTTTCGGCATGATCGAGCAGCCGTGACAGCATCGCTGGCACCAGCGAGATATGGGTTGCCCGATAGCGATGCAGCGCATCCCACACCCGCACCACATCAAATCCCTGCTGCAACACCACCCCCGCCCCTGCGCGCAAACAACGATAGAGGATCGCCAGCCCGGCGATGTGGTAGAACGGTAGGCAATTGAGCCAACGGTCGGCGCTGCCCAGCCCCAGCGCGGCGTTGACCGCAGCGGTGCTGGCAGCCAGGCTGGATGCCGAGAGCATCACCCCTTTGGGGTCGCCTGTGCTGCCACTGGTGGCGATAATCAGCAGGACTCGGTCGGGGGAGTCACTCGGCACCACTTTGCAGATTGGAACTGGCCCTGCCCCACTATCGCCCAACAGGTAGGCTGCAGGAATCAGCCTGACTCCCGCAGGGTGATCGGCAGAGGGCTGATCGGTAATCAGCAGACGACAGCCGCTCTGCTGCAACAGGCGCTGACGCCGCTCTGGCGCCAGTTGCGGATCGAGCGGCAGCAGCGCGACCCCCAGTCGCGCGCCGGCATACAAAAGCAATAGGAGCAACTGGGGGTCGGCACTAAGCAGACCGACCACCCGATCGGCCGGCTCCAGCGGCAGGCGGCGGCTGAAGCGCGCCACTTGCTGTTCAAGTTCCGCATAGCTGACCTGTCGATCCGCCAGCCAGATGGCTGGTCGTGAGGGATAGCGACCTGCGGCGTGGAGCAACCAGTCGCCGGGCCATTGAGAAAGTTCAGCTGCCACCTAACTCTGTCTCATCATTCTGTGTTCGACTGAAGTCAAACCTACCGACCATCCTAAGGGAGCGCTGATAAATTAATCGATCCCAGCCGCCCCCAGCATCGGGCGATTTTTTCGCCGGAATAGCGGCATATCGTACATCGCATCCTCCACCGCTTCGTCCGGGAGCGAGAACCAATGCTGGAGGAAATAGAGCCGCAGCATCCGAGCCAGCCCCACCGATGGGCGGCCTCGCTTGCCCTTGGGGTAATGCGGTTCGATGAGCGACGCCAGCTCTGGCCAGGATACCAGGGCCTCCGTTCACTTCAGAAATGCCGCCTTACGCGTGATGCATTGCTGTCGCTCTTGGCCCAGTGAGGCTGGGCCAGGTTGCTACATGTCAGAGTCCTCTGTCTCGATATCGCCGCTCGGATTATCCCATCTTCATGGCCGGAGTAACCGATTAAATCAGTGGTTCCATAGCCGTGTTGCACGTCAGAGAGGTGCAGAGAAAAACCAATGATCTCAAGCGGCTCCACAATGCGCTGAACGAGATGTCTATTAAATGCACTGGAGATAACTATTCGGTCGTTAACTGCCCGATTATCGACGCGCTGTTCCCAAGCGGCCAGTGAAGGACAATGCTCGATACCTGCCGGAACCTTCCCGTTTCCAGGTTGACTAACTGAGTCGTGCACTCTAGATTGGCCGCTTCAGTTAACTCCGAAATCATTACCAATGCTTCGTCGTCTGTTAATCACATGGCTGGTCGTCTCTATCCTCGGTTATGGGATGGCGTTGGCCGCTGATGTGCATAATGAACTGTTGACGGACCAGACTCACGCGATTGGCGATCACGCAACAAACCCGGCCGATATGGACGATGCGAGCGACAGCGACCACTGCTGTCACGGAATCATCCATCTCCTCGGCCTGAACAGGGCTGAAGCGATTAAACTGTCAGCCGATCGTGGCATTTTGCGGACTACCTATCCTGTTTCGATAGTCTCCTCCCCCCCTGCGTTCCTTTTCCGCCCTCCAATCTCTGCCTGATTTTCGTCTCACCCGCGCCTGCTATAAACCCACCTGCTGCTTGCCAGGTTAGCGTTTGTAACGGGTTCTCGTTGTTTACGAACTTACGGAATTCAGGTTATGTCGTTCTCCATCTGCACGCCTGCAGGCCTGTTCGCCTGCCTATTAACCCTTACTGCCTGGACACCAGCGGCGCTTTCCAAGGGGCAATCACCCCATGACATGGAAGTTCAGCAACTGGCTGCCATCATCAACCGCGCACTGGAATCAAACCCTGAGATAGAGGCGGCTCAAGCTGCCGTGGACGCTGCTCAGGCACGGCTTGTCGGCGCCGGTCTGCCGCTGAACAATCCGGAGCTGGAGCTGGAGGCCGAGCGCACCGACATCAGCACCTACACCCTCGGCATCAGCCAGACCATTGACTGGTACGATAAACAGGACGCCCTGAAACAGGCGATGCAGGCGGAACTGAATGCCGCCCGAGCACGCGTTGCCGCCCTGCGGTTGACGAAGTCGGCCGAGCTGCTCAATGCGCTAGGCAGGATCTCCACCCACCACGAAATCACCACTCTCTCCAAGCGCCGAACCGGGATACTGGAGCGCTTCGCCCGGCTCGCGGAGCAGCGTCATGCCTCCGGGGACATTCCACAGGCGGAGATGGAACTGGCCCGTCTGTCGCTGGCAGAAGCGGTCATGCAGCACGCCGGCAATGGCGCTGAACTCATCCAGGCCAGAAGTGACTTTTTCAGTCTCAGCGGCCAGATACCAGGCAGCGGCGTCAAGTTTCCCGACCGGCTACCCGCTGCGCTGCCCCACACCTCGGATGATGAGGCCCTCGCCCGGAATCATCCACAGGTGCAAGCCGCCCAACAGATGGCTGGTGCAGCCCGGCAGCAGATTCATGCCGCGGATCAGGCGCGCAAGGCCGATCCCACCTTCGGTCTGAGAGCAGGACGCGAAGCCAGCGAAAACCTGGTTGCGCTCACTTTCTCCATCCCGCTTCAGATCAGAAACGATTTTCGCAGCACTGTAGATGCCGCACAGGCAGAGGCGCTGCAGGCGGAGCAGGAGGCGCATCAAGCCTACCGGAATCTACTGGCCCGACTCATGAGTGCGCGTAAGCGTTACAAACTGGTGGCCGATGCCTGGTCCCTGTGGGTCTCTCTGGGACAGACCAGTCTGCAACAACGTATCGATCTGCTGGAGACCCAGTGGCAAGCCGGTGAGATGAGCACCACCGACTACCTTCTGCAGGTGCAACAGACCCTGGATACACAAATCGCGGGGGTCAGACTTCACGGCGATCTGTGGGACGCCTGGGTCGAGTGGCTAAACGCCTCCGGCACCCTGAGCCCGTGGCTGAACAAAACATCGAAGGAGCAGTAACCAATGCATATTAACAAATGGAGCCTCTACCTCCTGACCCTCATCTTCCTTTACGCCAATCCGCTTTCCGCTGCGGATGAACATGATCACGACCATGCTGAGGAATCATCAGAGGCTAACCACGGCGATGAACATGGCCATGAAAATGAGCATCAGGATGAACACGGTCATGAAGAGGAAAACCGTGTTCATCTGAATGACGAACAGCGCCACAGTGCCGGGATCCGGGTGGAGAGATTGACCCTTCACCCCATTCCCACAGAGATCGAAGCCCCGGGGGAGATCCGGCTCAATGCTTACGCCTCCAGCCAGGTCACACCACGCATCGAGGCCCAGGTTATAAAGCGCCATGTCCGCCTTGGCAGTCATGTCTCCACAGGCCAGCCCCTGGTGACTCTCTCCAGCGTTACCATGGCCGAGGCCCAGGGCGACCTGTTGGTAGCCACCCAAGAGTGGCAACGGGTGAAAAAGCTGGGGAAGAAGGTAGTGTCGGAACGGCGCTATCTGGAAGCCCGAATCGCCTATCAGCAGGCTCGTGCCAAGCTGCTGGCCTATGGCATGACCGCCAGCCAGGCCGACCGGCTGGTCAAAGGGAACACGATCAGTCAGGCAGACGGACGCTTTACCCTGCTCTCACTCCAACAAGGCACGGTGATTCGGGATGACTTCATCCTCGGTCAAATGGTGGAGCCAGGCCAGCTACTGTTCGATATCACCGATGAATCCCGGCTCTGGGTTGAGGCCCGGATCAATCCAGAATCACTATCCCACCTCAAGATCGGTGCGCCTGCACGAGTACAGGCAGGCGGGAAGTGGATAGAGGGTAAGGTCATCCAGATCCACCACGCGCTGGACGAGACTACCCGCACCCTGGCAGTTCGCCTGGAGATTGCCAATCCGGCAGACCGGCTGCACCCCGGTCAGTTCGTAACCGCGAGGATCCAGACCGGCGAGTCAGGACAGACCGCCCTCACCCTGCCACTGGATGCCGTACTACGCAGCCCCGACGGTGATTGGCAGGTCTTCGTGGAAGAGGAGCCAGGGGAGTTCGAGCCTAAGGAGGTGGAACTGGTCCGGCAACTGCCCGGACTGGCCGTGATCGAAGGGCTGGAACCGGGAACCCGGGTGGTCACCCAGGGAGCCTTCTTTGTGCAGTCGGAACTGGCCAAGTCCGGTTTCGCGGTCCACAACCACTGAGGGCGACACCATGTTAAACAAGCTGATCGACTGGTCGGTAGCCAATCGCCTGCTGGTGGTGCTCGGCCTGCTGGCCGCACTGGGCGCGGCGGTTACCCTGATACCCCGCCTCAATCTCGACGCCTTTCCCGACGTCACCAATGTTCAGGTGCAGATCAATACCGAGGCCCAGGGACTGGCCGCCGAGGAGGTGGAGCAGCTCATTACCTATCCCATCGAGGCAGTAATGTATGCCCTGCCTGATGTCGAAGAGGTCCGCTCCATCTCCAAAACCGGGCTCTCCGTGATCACCGTGGTCTTCAAAGAGGGGACCGATATCTACTTCGCCCGTCAGCTGGTCTTCGAGCGGCTGCAGGATGCCAGGGAGCAGATCCCCGAGGGCGTGGGTACACCGGAGATGGGCCCCAACACCTCCGGCCTGGGACAGATCTATCAATATATCCTGCGCTCCGACGATCCAGAAAAGCACGATGCCATCGCCCTGCGCAGCCTCAACGACTGGGTAGTGAAGCTGCTGCTCCTGCCGGTGGACGGCATCACCGACGTGCTCTCCTACGGTGGCGAGGTGCGGCAATACCAGGTGCAGGTCGACCCCCGCAAGCAGCTCGCCTACGGCATCAGCATTGATGAGATCGCCGAAGCCATCGAGGCCAATAACCGCAACGCCGGCGGCTGGTATCTCGACCGTGGCGCGGAGCAGCTGGTGATCCGGGGCGTGGGTTGGCTGCGCGCGGGCGAAGATGGGCTGCGTGACATCCGCAACATCCCGTTAAAAATCGAAGACGGCGTGGTGGTGCGCGTGCATGACATCGCTCAGGTCGCCTTCGGTGGCGAGATCCGCCAGGGTGCCGTGACCATGACACGTCGCAGCGCCGCAGGAGAGTCGGAACCTTTGGGTGAGGTGGTGGCCGGTATCGTGCTTAAACGTTTGGGGGCGAATACCAAGGCGACCATCGATGCAGTCAAGGCACGCCTGCCCGCCATCCAGCAGGCGCTACCCGATGGCGTCACCATCGAGCCCTTCTATGATCAGGCCGATCTGGTGGAACAGGCGGTGGAGACCGTCAGCCGGGCGCTCACCGAGGCCTTCATGCTCATCGTGGTGGTGCTGGTGCTATTTCTTCTGAATATCCGCGCCACCCTGCTGGTGCTGATCTCGGTGCCACTATCGGTCGGGCTGGCCCTGACCGCCATGAGCTACTGGGGTCTCTCGGCCAACCTGATGTCCTTGGGCGGCCTGGCCATCGCCATCGGCATGATGGTGGACGGCTCGGTGGTGATGATGGAGAACATCTTCAAGCACCTCACTCACCCGGACCAGGAGCACCTGGAAAAGATCGAGAAAGAGGTAGCACCGGGTGATCTTGATCCCTACGACGCTGCCCAGGACCACCACGGCATCCCCCTGCGCATCCAGCAGGCAGCTCGTGAGGTGGGCAGGCCAGTCTTCTATGCCGTGATCATTATCATCGTGGTTTTTGCCCCCCTGTTCACGCTGGAAGGTGTCGAGGGCAAGCTGTTTCAGCCGATGGCCATCTCCATCGTGCTGGCCATGCTAACCTCCCTCGCGGTAGCGCTGGTGGTGATGCCCGCACTCGCCACCTATGCCTTCCGCCGGGCCGTCAAACATCGCAACAGCCCGGTCTTCCTGCCACTGGAGTGGTTCTACCGGCACTCTCTTCGCTTCGCCCTTAAGGTGAAATGGCTGGTGGTGCTGATGGCCTTGGGGATGTTCGCGGGGGCCATGATGCTGGTGCCAAAGCTGGGCACCGAGTTCGTACCGGAACTGGAAGAGGGCACCATCAACATCCGGGTGACCCTGGCCCCTTCCGCCAGCCTGGAAACCGCGTTGGAGGTGGCCAACCGACTCGAAAAACGCCTCATGAACTTCCCGGAGGTGACCTACGCCTCCAGCCGGGTGGGCCGTCCCGAACTGGGCGGCGACCCGGAACCGGTCTCCAATGTGGAGATCTACGTAGGCTTGAAGCCGGTCGAGGAGTGGACCAGCGCCAGGGACCGTTTCGGCCTGCAGAAGCTGTTCGAGGCAGCCCTCTCGGTGCATCCGGGACTGCTCTTCAGCTTCTCCCAGCCCATCGCCACCCGCGTGGACGAACTGCTCTCGGGCGTCAAGGCGCAGCTGGCGATCAAACTGTTCGGTCCGGACCTCAACGTACTCGCTGAAAAAGGCAAGGCCATCGAGGCGCTAGCCCGTGGGGTCGATGGTACCCGCGGCGTAGAGATGGAACAGATCGCCGGCGAGGCCCAGCTGACCATTCGTCCCCGGCGGGATCTGTTGGCCCGCTACGGTATCCCGGTTTCACAGGTCATGGACCTGGTCGCCGACGGCATTGGCGGCACCAAGGCCGGCCAGGTGATCCAGGGTAATGAACGCTACGACATCACCGTGCGTCTGGCGAAGGCCTGGCGCAAGGATACGGAGACACTGAAACAGCTGGTATTGCAGGCCCCCGGTGGCGCCTGGGTGCGCCTGGGCGAAGTGGCCGATGTGGTGATCGAGTCCGGCCCACCGCAGATCCGCCGCGATGATGTGCAGCGCCGGGTGGTGATCCAAGCCAATGTGGAGGGCCGTGACATGGGGGGGCTGGTGGCGGAGCTACGCCAACGCATCGCTGAGGAGATCGACCTGCCGGCCGGTTACTCGGTGGTCTTTGGCGGGCAGTTCGAGAACCAGCAGCGGGCACAACAGCGGCTGATGATCGTGGTGCCGCTCTCTCTCGGCCTGATCTTCCTGCTGCTCTACTTCGCCTTTCATTCCGTGGGCCAGGCGTTGCTGATCATGCTCAACGTGCCGTTGGCGTTGATCGGCGGTATCGCCGCTCTCTACTGGACCGGCCAGTATCTCTCGGTACCCGGCTCTATTGGTTTCATCGCCCTGTTTGGTGTGGCGGTGCTCAATGGCGTGGTGATGGTCAACGCCATCAACCAGAACGTCGAAGCCGGGGTGCCGGCCGCCGATGCGGTCTTCCGTGGCGCCCTCTCCCGTCTACGCCCAGTACTGATGACCGCCGCCATTGCGGCACTGGGGCTGATCCCGATGCTGATCTCCACCGGCGTCGGTTCCGAGGTGCAGCGCCCGCTGGCGACCGTAGTGGTCGGAGGGCTGGCATCGAGCACCCTGTTGACCCTGTTCGTCCTGCCCACCCTCTACCGGGTGTTTTCAAAGGGGATTCAGTCCAATGCTTCTCAGTAATTATTCAGCCCATTCAGCCAGGGGAGGAACATGGTGAGTCGCTCAGTCGAGCCCGAGTGCGCCGGCTGATGAAGCAACAGGCCCTGGAGGCCTGGAGCCAGCGAAAATTCAAGGCAACCACCCACTCGAATCACGGTCTTCCTGTGGCGCCGCGCCATTTGAACCTAGAGTTCCAGGTAGAGGCACCAGATGGAGTATGCGCCGGTGACATCACATACATCCGCACCAAGGAACCTCTAATTAAGTCTGGACGAAGCCGATTGTGATTCAGAATATCCAGATTCAAGGCGAAAATCGCACGTAAAGCTACCGCTTCCTGCTCATGCTCCTCCCCTACAGGGATGTA